>JAGHBX010000251.1 GCA_021160785.1 Planctomycetota bacterium
GCGGATGTGCGTACGGCGGGCCGCCGACTTATTTTGACCCGTATCGAATCTACAACATCCCACCCCGCCGCAAGGGCGAATATCTGCCCGACCGATTGGGCGATGAGGCGATGAAGTTCATCCGGTCCAATCGCGACAAGCCGTTTTTCCTGGCCCTGTGGAACTATACCGTTCACTGGCCGATGGAAGCGCCGGCGGACCTGATCGAAAAGTACAAGGACCGCGTGGGTCCCGGCATAAAGGACGCACGATACGCCGCCATGATCGAGGCGATGGATGCGGCGATGGGGCGACTGTTTGCGCTGCTTGACGAGTTGAAACTTGCCGACAATACTTTAGTTATCTTCACCTCGGATAACGGCGGCTTCAGCGGCGTCGCCGACAATCGCCCCCTGCGCGAAGGCAAGGGCACGCTCTACGAAGGCGGAATTCGCGTCCCGTTAATCGTACGCTGGCCGGGCGCTGTGCCTGCAAACACAACGTGCTCGACGGCGGTCATCAGCACCGATTTCTATCCGACACTGCTGGAAGCCGCCGGGCTTTCGCCAAAACCCGGCAAGACGCTCGACGGCGAAAGCATCATGCCGCTGTTTACACAAAACGGCCGGATGAAACGCAAGTCGATTTTCTTTCATTATCCAAACTACGCCTGGCATAAATCGAATCGACTCGGCGCAGTCGTCCGCCGGGGAGACTACAAGCTTATCGAGCGATACGATGACGGGTCGGTCGAGTTGTACAATCTTGCAGAAGACCTCAGCGAGAAAAAGGACCTTGCCCGCCAATTGCCCGAAAGGGCGGAAAAGATGAAAGCTCAACTCGACAAATGGCTAAAAGAAACCGGCGCAGAGATGCCCGAAAGAATTGTGAGGTGAATGTAAATGACGCGTACACGACGTGAGTTCCTGAAAAGCGCCGGTCTTTCGGCGGGCGCCATGCTGGTTGCCGGCTGTGCCGGTCCCGTTACTTCAAAAGCATCCGACAAGATCGACCGCTCCAACATCCTGTGGATTACGTGCGAAGATATCAGCACGTGGTTGGGCTGCTACGGAGACGATTTCGCCGACAGCCCCAACATCGACGCCTTAGCCGCCCGCGGGGTGCGATATTTGAATGCCTACGTCACCGCCCCGGTCTGTGCACCGGTGCGTTCGTGCCTGATTACGGGCGTATACGCAACATCGCTGGGCACGCAGCATCTGCGCAGCAGTGTCAAATTGCCCGCCCATATCAAGTGCTTTACGGAATATCTCCGCAAGGAGGGGTACTATTGCACGAATAACTACAAGAAAGATTACAATTTCAAAGACGTAAATGCCTGGGATGAGTCGAGCAATACAGCCCACTGGCGAAAGCGAAAGACCGATCAACCGTTCTTCAGTGTGTTCAATTTCACAACCACCCACCAGGGCCAGATCAACGGCACCGATGAGCAGTTCCACGCCAAGTACGGCCACAAGCTCACACCCGACGAGCGACACGACCCGGCGAAGGTAACGCTGCCGCCGTACTATCCCGACTCGCCGATGATCCGCAAGATATTTGCCCGCTACTACGATTTGATTGCACTCATGGACCGCCAGGTTGCAGACATACTCAAACAGCTCGACGAAGACGGTCTTGCCGAGAATACGATTGTGTTTTTCTATTCCGATCACGGCACGGGCATCCCGCGGCATAAGCGTGTGCTCTACGACACCGGTCTGCAAGTGCCCATGATCATACACTTTCCCGAAAAATACAAACATCTCGCGCCAACCCGGGCGGGCAAGACCACCGACAGGCTCGTCAGCTCTGTCGACTTCGCCCCGACGATCCTGAGCATCCTCGGCCTGGCGATCCCGGACTACATGCAGGGGTCCGCCTTCCTCGGTTCCCGTGCCGCCAAACCGCGCCGGTATATCTACGGCGCATCCAGCCGCGTTGACGAAGCGTATGAAATGTCTCGCTGCGTCCGCGACAAACGCTACAAATACATCCGCAACTACCTGCCCCACCTGCCGCTCATCCAGCCAAGCGCCTATCCCGACAATGCCGAGATCATGCAGGAACTCCGCCGCCTCGTCGCAAAGGGCGGCCTCACCAAAGACCAGCAGGCCATGTGGGGCTCAAAACCCGCCGAAGAACTCTACGACACCCACACCGACCCGCTTGAATTGAACAATCTGATCGATTCGCCAAAGCACCGCAAAATCATAGCTCGCCTGAGAGGTGTACTGAGACAATGGATGATCGATATAAAGGACATCGGCCTGCTCAGCGAAGCTGAAATGCACCTCCGCGCAGCGAACTCGACACCATACGAAGTCGCACGACAACCCGGCAAATTCCCGATCGAGCGTATCCTTTCGACTGCCGAACTCGTCGCATCTGGCACGGCCGACATGGACACGCTGCAAAGATCGCTCAAAGACACCGATGCCGGTGTTCGGTACTGGGCGGTCATTGCGGTAACGCAGCTTAAGCAGAGCCCTTCACTTGTTCGAGCGATTGAGCCGCTGGGCAAAGACCCTGATCCGAATGTTCGCTTTGCCGCCGCCGGGCTGCTCGCTGAATGGACCGGCTCTCCGGAGGCCCTTTCCGTCCTCGTCGAAGGCCTCGACGATCCGCACGGACCCATCGCACTCTATGCTGCTCGCGAACTGGAACTGCTTGAAAAGAAAGCGACCGGCGTTCTCGAAAAGGTAAAGAAGGCGCGACAGGCAAACTTCGAATCACAGCGCCACAAAGACTATAAAATGTTCATCGACTGGGCCCTGACAGGGCTGCTTCGGTCGTGCGGAGTCGAGACCGATTACCTGATGAAGTTTTAGCCGGCTTTCAACAAAATGGCTTTGAAATGGGAAATGTGAGATAATAATTGTGAGGGAAAGATGAACGGTAGAAATAAGAACAGCAAAACAAGCGTGTCGCGTCGCGAATTTCTCGGGGCCACGGCGGCGGTTGGCGCCGGGTTGGGGTTGCCTTTTTCCGGCGCGGCCGATCAGGCGGTGGCAGCGGATAATAATGGCAAACCGAAAATGAAAATATTTATTTTTTCCAAACATCTCCAGTGGCTTGATTATAAAGGCATGGCCGAGGCAGCGGCCCAGTTAGGCTTTGACGGGACCGATCTGACGGTGCGGCCGGGCGGGCATGTTCTGCCTGAGCGGGTTCGTGACGATCTGCCGCGGGCGGTGGAGGAGATGAAAAAAGCCGGTCTGGAAGTCGGCATGATGGTGACCAAAATCACCGATTCGCGCGATCGCTATACTCAGCCTGTCCTGGAGACGGCGTCGAAGCTTGGGTTTCGCTACTATCGAACGGGGGGGCTAAAGTACGACGCCAAGCGACCCATCCCGGATCAGTTGGCGGATTTCCAGGCGCTTATCCGTGACCTGGCAGCGATGAACAGGCAGTATAATATACACGGCGCCTATCAGAACCATGCCGGCAGCAACAACGTGGGGGCGCCGTTATGGGATTTGTGGCAGATGGTCAAAGACCTTGACCGAAAGTGGATGGGTTGTCAGTTTGATATCCGGCATGCGACGGTCGAAGGGGGGCTCGCCTGGCCGATCAATTTCCGGCTGATCGCGCCGCATGTTATTACGATCATTGCCAAAGATTTTCGCTGGGTAAAAACCAACGGAGGCTGGAAGGTGGTAAATTGTCCGCTCGGCGAGGGGATGGTTGATTTTCCATATTATTTCAAACAGGTCAAAAAGGCACAGATACCCGGTCCCATTTCGCTGCACCTGGAGTATCCTCTAGCCGACGGGAAACCGGTTCTGGATGCGATGCGTAAGGATCTGGCTATACTGAAAAGGTGGCTTTGCGAAGCGAATTTATAACGGCCCGGCCGAAAAAAGGAAGCATCGGATGGATGAAGATAACTGCCTGAGTGTGTTGCGGTTGAGTATCTGTGTCGGCATCGCTTTGGCGATTATTATGACTTCTGCCGAATGTTTCGGGATTGACACATTCGTTATTTCGGATTCCGACAGTGTCGAAGATGTCGCGCTGCGCGACCGTGAATACTCCGAGTGGAATTTCGGTGCCGGGCATTTCCTCGAAGCCGGATTCATGCCGGGGCTCTACGAAATCCACCACGCCGCCAGTCTCGTCAGGTTCAACTTGTCAGGCTTGCCGTGCAAAAAAGTGATCTCGGCAAAACTGCGACTCTACAAGCCGAAAGACTATATCCAAATGGCGCCCGTGTCCGTTAAAGTCCACCCGGTAACGTCGGCAGACGGCGACTGGTCGGAGGGGCATTCCGAGTGCGCCGCCCAAGCGTCCGCCGCCACCTGGAAATGGCGCGGCAACGGTAAAGCATGGTCCGCAGAAGTTGGTTGCGGCGTTGCGGTCTTCGATGGACTTTCAGCAGCGGCTCTGGACAGTCAGTTAGCCCCGGACGATTGCGGACAGTGGCTTGAATTTGCAATTGACGCCCGACTCGTACAGTCCTGGCTCAAGGCCCCCGCCGCCAACGCGGGGCTGCTCATCGTCGCCGACACAGAAGCTCCCGTCGCTGTCGATATTGCCGCCGACGTCGATGTCGGCATCGGCAGCCATGTCTTTTTCTACTCCAGCGAGCATCACTCCGGCAAAGGTCCGCAACTGGTCATCGAAGGTCTGGCTGGCAAACCTGCGGCGACGAGAATCGAAAGGCCGCACAACCCTCGCGAACAGTGGCCGCCCGTCGACGTCCCTGAATACGAGAGATGGCGCACAAGCAAGCCGGGGCGATACACGAACTGGGCGACCGGTCCGGAAATGGGTCTGAGCCGCGAGCAAGGAATTTTGCCCTATTACTGGGACGTGATCTCGCGCGGCGGGATACTCTGCGAGCAAAGCCGCATCCCCCTGATGAAGAACCTGGACAAGCTGGACACGGCGATTGAAAAGGGCGACGAAGAGGCGGTTCGTGCGGCGTTGCGCGAAGCGCGAGCGCTTCTGTTAGTTTGGGAATATGTGCGCCAAACCCGCTGGTACGACACCGGTCCCATCGCCGAGATCCTCTCACCACGACAAATCGCCGTCCTGTGGGGCAAACCCGGTTACGGCATTTTCGCGAAAATGACACCGGACCGCTGGGAAGCCAAATCGAAAGAAGAAGCAATCGGCAAGGCAATCGAAAGCCTGAAAGAGCAGTTGGAACTGACACCGGAGAAAGTCGAAGCCATCACTCCGCTGATTCGCAAACATGAAGGCCTCGAATGCGACTACCGAATGAAGATCGCCCAAAGCCTCCGCGATATCGCCAAAC
>JAGHBX010000274.1 GCA_021160785.1 Planctomycetota bacterium
CGGCCGCAGGGCATGAAAAAGGCGGAGTGGAAGGGTTGGTTGGATATTCCCGACGCAACTATATGGTTCCGGTTCCGGAAGCGGAAGATCTGGCGGCGTTGAATGAGAGGCTTTTACAGATGTGTCTTTCGTATGGGGATCACACGATTTCCGGTCGGCAGCAGTCTGTCAACGAACGGTTTGAGGCGGAAAAGGCCCATCTTCTTTCGCTGCCTGAGACGCCGTTTGGCAACCTTGATTCGGTTTGTGCCAAAGCAGATAAATTTGCCACGGTACGTATCGATAAAAACCGCTATTCCGTTCCGACGGCATATGCGCATTTCAAAGTGAATGTAGTGATGGGTATCGACCGTGTCGAGATTTTCTATGGGAACAAAAAGATCGCCGGTCACCATCGCCTGTACGGTAACAACAAGTGGGCGCTTTCACCGGAACATTACCTGGAGCTGATAGCCAGACGGCCCCAGTCGTTTGATTCGGCACGTCCCATCCGTCAGTGGCGATCGGAGTGGCCGTCCTGTCTGGAAGCATTGTTGAAGCGATTCTGTTCCAGACAGGGGCGTACGAAAGGTATTCGGGATTTTGCAGGGGTATTGATGCTGTACCGGTCTCATAGTGCCGAAGACATCGAAAAGGCGGTCTCCCGGGCCTTGACAGCCGGGGTCAGCACCCGTGATGCTGTCGAACACCTGTTGCTCAGATCCGGCGCTCAATCGGAGCTGGTCTTTCCGGCACTGGATAACTGGCAGGTCTTTGATCCGGCCGATGTTTCGATCTACGACCGGATCGGAGGTGGGATATGAATGCCGGCATGCAGGCGTTATTGATAGACAATCTGAAGACGTTACGGCTCTCCGCCATGATCCGTCACCTGGAGAGCCACCTGCGCCAGGCCCGGCAGGAAAAAATCGATTACGACGAGTTTCTTTTGAATTTAGCCGATATCGAGATTCAGGTTCGCCAGGAGAACGGGCGTAAAAGGCGGCTTCGCGAGGCAAAGTTCCCGCTGTTGAAGCCGCTTTCGACATTCGATTTTGAAGCGGCCGGGGATCTGGATGTGCGTCTGATCAAGGAACTGTCAACCAGTGAATATATAACAAGAGCCCGTAACATCATTTTTTTGGGAAAAAGCGGAACCGGTAAAACGCACCTGGCCACGGCACTGGGGATGGAGGCGTGTAAGCATGGGATCAGAACCCGCTTTGTGACCGGCTGTGCCCTGGTAAACGAACTGATAGAAGCCCGTGACGAGAAAATTCTCGGTCGGATAATAAAGCGTTATGCCGGTTACGGTCTGCTGATCATCGATGAGTTGGGATATGTGCCGTTTTCCAAAGAGGGCGCGGAACTGATATTCCAGATTCTGACCGAACGCCATGAGCGAAAATCGGTGATCATCACCACGAACCTTGGCTTTGGTGACTGGACGCAGATATTTGGAGATCCTAATTTGACTGCGGCCCTGTTGGATCGCATCACCCACAAGGCGCATATCATCAATTGCAGTTGGGAAAGTTACCGGCTGAAGGAGTCGCTCAATAAAAGACGGGATCCATAATCCCCTGCCATCCCGGAACCACAGCAATGACGCAGGAATATAGGCCGATAAGCATATTTTTATTTAAACGACAGGGGGGGTCACCCATTAAAGGGCCTGTCAAGAGAAAAAACACCTCTCCATGCAAAAATAAATCCTTTTTTTTTCGCTTGACACCTTGTTCCCCCACAGCACGGTGTTGTTTTTCCGCCCGTCTCGCTTCCGTTATTTCATTTTGATCGGTTCACGGTTCAACTTGTGTCGATCCGCACCAGTCACCCATCAGGTTCAAGGCAATTGTGTTTTAAGCGAGACACATGTACTTCAAGCACAATGCTTAAAACACGGCCCCTTCCGCTTTTGGCGGACCAGAAAATCTTCGGTGCCATGCCGTGTTCAATTGATTTATCACAGATCTTATGGTTGTTAGCCAACCCCTTGTGGACTCACGGCATAGGCGAATCAGGACCCAAACAACTCTCTCCGTCTGTTGGTGGGTGCGGTAGTTGCCAATCAAATCTTGTGGTTTTGTACCAACCCCCCGTGTCGGTTCACTACCGCACCCAAAATATAGAACGAAATTATTAACGCATCATACTCTCCCTATATATTTCTTTAACTGCGTTCTTTTTGTTTCCGATAACAAGGCAATGATCTTTTATTATTATGCGGCACGACGGTTGCACATCAAATTTTGTGGTTCTTTACCAACCCTTATATCGGTTCTCTGCCGCACTCAAACCGATTATCTAAAAAGCATATTTTCATCAAACGGTACTTGATCCCGCATGATAAAATATGAGGCACGGGCCAACTTGTTGGCAAGAGCCTTGGTGGCGACAGCGCCATTGGCCCTGGCCATTTTCCGCTGATAAAACCTTAGGGCCTTTGGACTGTGCCTTATGGCAAAATGAGCTGCTTCAACATAAGCCCACGACAGATACTTGTTGCCGTTTTTCCTGTTGTTTTCCCCCTTTTTCTTCCCATTGGATAGCCTATTGCTCCCAACACAACGGCAGTAAGAGGAGTAATTGCCGACTTTGGGAAACCGTCCTATATCACCCACTTCAAGCATAATTGTGAGGCCCAGAATCAATCCAATGCCAGGGATGGTCGTCAGCAGCACAAACTCTTTACGAAGTTGAACTTGGGATTTTACTTTTTTTTCAATATCTTTAACTATCTTCCCCAGATGCTTAATTGTAGAAATGTTATTCTGCGCCATGAGTACAAGATCCGAGGAATTGAATAAGCCGCAAGCATCGTCCATGTCGAGTTTTTTGATTTCATCGCCTGACATTTTTATCCCAAGATTTCTGGTAATCGTACTTTGCAGACTTAAAATATTGGATGTTCTATGCTTGATAAAAAATAGCCTTCTCCGGAGCAAATCACGAACAGCTCTTTGCTCCTTTGGATAGATATAGCCTTCAGGCAGAATGTTTAAGTGTTTCATGTGCGCCAACCAGAAAGCATCCCATTTATCATCAGTGTGCTTGATTCCCTCATATTGTTTTATCGCCGACGGATTGGCCAGATGAACCTTGTAGCCTTGTTCATGCAATCCATCTACAAGCCAGTACCAGTTGTAGGTTGATTCAACCACAACTCCCTTCAAATCAGACTTGAAAGGTTCCAGCACCATTAAAACTTTTTCCAGATTGTTGGGGAGCCTCTTACCAAATAACCTTTTGTGATCATGATCCATGATGCCGATGTAATTATTGCTTGAATGTAGATCGATTCCCGCGTATGCTTTCATAAAGACACCTCCTATATCCTATTAAATTAATACACTATTGGTCCATAGCATTTTATGCGATGGATGGGGAGGTGTCTTTTTTAAGCGCATCAGGCTGTAGTGACATTTAGCGAAGCGGTCCGAAGGAAAATGTCACGCTTGATGCGCAACATCTTTTCTATGCCTATCGATAAATCTATATGCTTCCTTGTTGAATGTTCTGCCCTTTACATGATTATCAAAATTGGATTGTCGGAGGGGGTCAATTTTAGGTTGTCATTCACACCCCCTTGATCAACCGTGTGAAGTCTTGCGTGCACCGATCTTAAAATTACTAAGCTACCGCGCGCATACAGTTAAGCAACTCTTTGACGGCAACGGTTGCTATGCCGGAATTGACATCGGACATGGCGTAAGGGATGATCAACTCGTTATTATGAATTAACGCACCGCAGGAATAAACAACATTGGGAACATAGCCCTCGCGCTCTTTCTCATGCGGGACAAGCAACGGCGCATCCAGGCGGGCGATGATTTTTGTTGGATTTTCAAGATCAAGCAGCATGGCGCCGATGCAATATTGACGCATGGGCCCAACACCATGGGTGAGCACAATCCAGCCTTCATCGGTCTCCAGGGGGGAGCCGCAGTTGCCGATCTGCATGAACTCCCAAGGAAATTCAGGCTCCTGGATAATTTGGGATTTCTGCCAGAAATGGATATTGTCTGAGAACATGATATGATTGTTTTCACCGTCCTGGCGCGAGAGCATGGCATAGCGGCCGCCAATTTTCCGCGGGAAAAGCGCCATGCCTTTGTTTTTTACTGCTTTACCGTGGAGCGTTAAAATGTTGAATTTGATGAAATCCTTTGTTTCAATCAACTGCGGTAAAATCGTAACGCCGTTATAGGCGGTATAGGTCGCGAAATAGACGACCTCACCGTTGTCATTGAAAAATTGAACGAAACGGGCATCTTCAATGCCTCTGCTTTCGTTTTTCGAAACGGGAAAGATCACCCGTTCGGATATACGGTGATCGGGGTGGAAACCCACCTCATAATTGGAATCCGCAAGCCAGCGCATAATCTCGAAGGTTCTGTTTTGGATCCTTTCAGAAAATTGCGGTTTTGCGCGAAGTATTTCAATTTTTTCTATTACTTCAGTATAAGTAAAATCTTCCGACAGCTGGTTAAGAACATAAACGGTTATCTCATTGCTGGCCCCCATCTCGTCGAGCTTACGCTGGAAAATATTGCGTTTGTAAACAGGATCTAATTGGAGATTCGGCGTTTCCACAAAATCACTGACCGGGTCGAAATGGAACGTATTGTGCCGGTCAAGCACGCCGCTGCGAAAGACAATTGACGAAACATGGCCGTCGCCGGTTGCCCGTAGACTCATGCCAAAGCGCAAGCTGCCTTTGTCCAGATAGCTTTGATCAGGATGAGGGACGATGGAAGGGTTGAAAAGGGCGGCTGATTCAATGGCATACTCTTTTGTAAAGTAAGCCCCGATGAGAGCCTTTTTAACTTCGCTGAGCATTGCATCCCGGGGAAGATAACCTTTCACCTCATTAAGATGCCGCTCAAAAATGTATTCGATGTCTTCGTGTCGTCCGGAAAAGTCAATCATTATTTGAGTAATTAAGTTTTTGGCCGCTGTTTCAGACATGCTTATTATCCGCTGAATTATTCTAGATATGCGATGCCTGTCAGTGGGAAGATGAAGAAGGGTAATTACCCGTGATGTATCCCCTAAAATCTTAATTGCTTTTCTTTCAATTTTCAGTCTTTGATGATTTTTTGCTTGCATATTATTGTGTCCTTAATGTCGATTGAAATTTTATGCTCTGCATCGAAAGTCTGTTCATCAGGACAGATTTTCAATCCCAGCCTATCCTCGAAAGCGTATTTCGATCAGTTCATAAAACGAAGGCGGATGACTCGGTTTGCCTTCAGCCGGAAAGGATAATCTACAGCGGAGGCCGGGAAACAGAGAGGCAGAGCGCTACCAATTCATCAATGACGGCCGTACCGGCGCACATGACCGTATCCGCGCCGCCCCAGTATATTTTTACCGAACCGTCGCCTTCCGGAACAGCTCCGCAGGTAAAGACAACATTGGGGACATAGCCAGTTACCTCCCAGGGATCC
>JAGHBX010000669.1 GCA_021160785.1 Planctomycetota bacterium
CCGTATTATGATGCAGCACCCAGCCGCGACAGTTATAGTGTTCTTTGGCGGTCTCCTTCCCCGTCTCGGAGACGTCGGCGATCATACCAAACAGCGCCTCGTGACATTCGGAAAGATTAATTGTCTCCGCCGCCCAGTAGTTCATCTCCGTGTTGATATTGACCGTCCACTTGCTGTCCCACGCAGGCGTCAGGCTCTCGTTCCATATCCCCTGAAGATTCGCCGGCTGACACCCCGGGCGGGAACTGGCTATCAGGAGATACCGGCCGTACTGAAAGAACAACGCCGCCAACTGCGGATCGTCGCCGCCCTTGAACGCCTTGATTCGTTCGTTGGTGGGAAGCTTCATCGCATCGGTTCTTCCAAGGTCAATCGAGACCCTGCGAAACAGATTGCGATGATCGGCGGTGTGTGCGTCATGCAACAGCCTGGTGCTCTTTTTCGCCGCTTTGCCGAGCGCCTCGGCGCACGCCTTAGCCGGGTCCTTGCTGACATCGTTGTATTTCTTATAGTTCGTCGCCCCGGCAAGAAGCAGCGTGGCGCTGTCTGCGCCTTCGACCTTGATTCCGTTATCGGTTACAGAAACCTTTCCGCCCGTTGTCCTGATGCCAAGCCGCGCCTCGAACTTCAACGCACACTCGATCGTCTCCTTTGTGCGTTTGTTGAAATAGTCCTTGACTCTGCCTCGCAGGGCGATGGTCTCGCCGTCGATTCGCACAACTTGCTTGATCTCATGGACGCTGTCTAACGTTGCATTGAACGAAAGTGCGCCCGGCTTGTCGCACGAGAGTTCAACCACAATCACCTGGTCGGGCGCGCTTGAAAAAACTTTGCGCGTATAGTTTACCCCGCCGGCGCGATAGGTCACCGATGCGACCGCCGAATCGATATCCAACTGCCGCCTGTAATTGCTTACATCGTCATGGCCGGCAAAGTCGATGTATATATCGCCGAACGGCTGGTACCGTTCCTGGCGCAGCGGAATACTCATGAATTTCTCCATCGCCAACTGCTCGGCTTCCCGCTGCTTGCCGTCGAACAACAACTGCCGAATCTCGCCGAGGTACTTGTAAGCACCCCGATGGGCATAACTCCGCGGCTTGCCCGCCCAGAGCGTATCGTCATTGAACTGCAACTGCTCGCGTTTCACTCCACCATAAACCATCGCCCCCAATCTGCCGTTGCCGACGGGCAGGGCCTCGACCCATTTTGCGGCGGGCTTATCGTACCACAGCACCATCTCATTGGCCGCAAAGACCGCGGAACCACACGCCGAAGCGATAATAATAAGACCGATTACGATACATGTGTGTGCTGATGTTCTCCGAATCATGACCTCTCCTTCCTTAAAAATACCTCTAATTACTCTCTCAGGCCTCAACGAACCGACCGAGGCCCAGACAATTATCCGAAATTATTTGAAAAAACGCCAATTTCATGTAAAATAAAACACGATAACATTATAACAGCAAAATCTTTCTTAACAAGGAGAAGTCATGTCCATTATAGGCTTCATAGGCAGCGGCAATATGGCCGAAGCTCTCATGCGGGGTATCATCTCCGCCAATCTATATGCGTCCCGGGATGTGCTCATCAGCGATATTCGCAAAGACAGACTGGACTATCTCAAGGAAGAATACGGTGTTACGCCGACCGCCGGCAATGTTGAACTCACCTCCCAGGTCGACGTTCTCGTATTGAGCATCAAGCCCCAGAACATGGACGAGGTCTTAGGCGAAATAAAGGGCACATTGAAAGATACCGCGGTCGTCATTTCAATAGCCGCCGGCATCACAACCAAAAAATTGTCGAGCACCTTGGCGACATACCCATTATCCGCGCCATGCCGAACACCCCTGCAATGGTCGACCAGAGCGCAACAGCCATTGTTATTCGCAACGCCAGCCCGCGCCATTTCAAAGCCGGTCTGGAAGTCTTCATGGCGGTCGGCAAGGTCGAAGTGCTCGAGGACGAGTCGCTCATGGATGCCGTAACCGCTGTCAGCGGTTCCGGACCCGCCTATTTCTTTCTGCTGATGGAGGAGATGATCACCATCGCAAAAGACATGGGATTGCCTTCCGACATCGCCAGGGAACTCGTCTTCCAGACGGCAAAGGGTGCAGGGCTCCTTGCCGAAATGGCCTACTCCCGCAACGAAACACCCGCCCAGCTCCGCGAGCGCGTCACCAGCCCCGGCGGAACCACCGAAGCGGCAATGAAGGTTTTCAAGAAACTCGACCTAAACGGCATAATGACCGCCGCCCTGACCGCCGCCCGCGACAGAAGCAGAGAACTGTCAAGTTGACCACCGCTATTCCATAAACGGATAGCGATAGTCCGTTGGCGGGATGAAGTTTTCCTTGATGGTTCGTATGGATGTCCATCGCTGGAGATTGAGCTTCGAGCCTGCCTTGTCGTTTGTTCCGCTGCCGCGTGAGCCGCCGAAAGGCTGTTGTCCGACCACCGCGCCGGTGGGCTTGTCGTTGATATAGAAATTACCCGCCGCATGACGCAGGATATCGACCGCCTGCATGACGGCGTATCTGTCCTGTGCGAAGATGCCGCCGGTAAGAGCATATATGCTTGTTTGATCGCACAGCTTGAGCGTCTCGGCATACTCATCGTCCTCATAGACGTATACAGTCAGCACCGGTGCGAATATCTCCTCGACCATCGATTCATAATGGGGATCGGTGGTCAAAATCACTGTCGGCTCGATAAAGTAGCCGGTACTGTCGTCGCAGCCGCCGCCGAAAATGATTTCCGCATCCTTCGACGCGGCGGCGCGCTCGATATAGCCTTTGGTCTTGTCAAAGGTCGCCTTATCGATAACGGCGTTCATAAAATTGCCAAAATCCTGGACCGGACCCATTGTAACGGTCTTGAGCTGTTCGATCAGCCTTTCCTTCAGGTCGCCCCAGATGCTCTTTGGTATGTACATCCTCGAAAGCGCAGAGCACTTCTGACCCTGATACTCATACGCCCCCCGGACAATCGCCGTCGTAAGCGCCTCAACATCAGCCGACGCATGGGCCACAAGAAAATCCTTGCCGCCGGTCTCTCCCACGATTCGAGGATAGGTCTTGTACTTTTGTATGTTCGCCCCGATCCGCCGCCACATCCCCTGGAACACCTCCGTACTGCCGGTAAAGTGAATGCCGGCAAAATCTTCCGAATCAATAACCGGATTGCCCACCTCAGCCCCGGACCCCGGAAGGAAATTAATCACGCCGTCGGGCAGACCCGCCTCCGCCAGAATCTTCATCAGAAAATACCCCGAATACACCGCCGTCGACGCCGGCTTCCAGAGCACCGTATTACCCATGATCGCCGGACTCGTCGGCAGATTACCCGCAATCGACGTAAAATTAAACGGCGTTACCGCAAAGACAAAACCCTCCAAAGGCCGATACTCGCAATAGTTCAACGTGCCGCGAGACGAATACATCGGCTGTTCCTTGTAAAGATCCTGCATGTAAAACGTATTGAATCGCCAGAAATCGATCAACTCACACGCACTGTCGATTTCCGCCTGAAACGCATTCTTGCTCTGGTTCAGCATCGTCGCCGCGTTGATCGTATAACGATACTTAGTCGCCAAAAGCTCGGCCGCCTTGACAAATATCGCAGCACGCATCTGATACGGCAGCGCCTCCCAATCGGCCTTTGCATCCTTCGCTGCCGCAATAGCCGCCTGCACCTCTTTGGCATGCGCCTTATGATACGTCGCCAACACCTTTCCATGCGCATGAGGCTGAATGCACTGTCCCGTGTCGCCCGTGCGCACCTGGCTGCCTCCAATGATCAACGGTATCTCAATCTGCGAACCCTCAAGCCTCGTGATTTCCTCAGCCAGAAGCACCCTTTCGCTCGTACCCGGTGCATAACCGAAGATCGGTTCGTTCACCGGTTTCGGAAAATTACTTACAGTGTTCTGCATTGTCATTCCCTTACAAAACAAATAACTCAAACCACACAACATCTCCCACAACCAAAATAAGGCTCCGCCATACTTGCTTGATAAACTACCCCGGAATTGGTTCTGACGCAACTGATTCTGCAGCATTTTCAGCAAAATGCCCCCTCCCGCACCTTTCGACTTCGACATTCGACCAAAAGAGGCTGTTTTCGTCTTGGCTTTGGTGCGATATGTGATAGATTATCTAATGTTAATATGAGTATGTGCAAGGATTCTTGAGACGACTGAGGATGGACTCGACGGTCCTGGGACCGGTTGAGCATAGGGAGCCCATTATGGAGTATCAGGTTGGCAGGCCGGGACGGGCAATTGTGATGCGGCTCAGTGAGGGCGAGGAC
>JAGHBX010000022.1 GCA_021160785.1 Planctomycetota bacterium
TCAACAAAGCCGCATTTTTAACCAGTTGGGGCGCCAATATCGGTAACGAAGGAGCGCCGCTGTTGGGTGGATACGGAGGAGGCTCCGCGGGTACAGCCATACTTAACGTGGCCTACGTATTAATCGGCAGATTGATTTTCAACTGTGATTATCATCTGACTTTCCCCTTTGATATCAACAAGGAGTGTACTACGGTCCCAGAAGTCTTGTGGGCGGTGGCGGCGAGTAACCAGGCACTCAGTCGCAATACTCGTGAGTTGATTTGGTCCGACCCCTATATGGCTGCTGGTCCGATGACCAAACAGTATTTTTATGAATGTGCGGCTTATGCAGCAACGGCAACCTCATCGGGTGTGTCCATGCAGACCTGTCATCCAGCCCGGGCAGTGGGTATTGATTACATCACTCCCATGGAAATGCTCGGCTCGGTAGAACTGACCGAGGCTTGCGTTGGAATGAAACGCACCCAGGCCAATGAGTTGATCAAGGAACTGCTTGATAAATATGAAGATAAGCTGGATGATGCTCCTATGGGCAAAAGATACCAGGACTGCTATGATATGAACACCGGGCAGCCCTGCGCCGAATATGTCGACCTTTATGGCGAAGTTAAAGATGAACTGAGACAAATGGGATTTAATTATAGATCATGAAACAGAAAATTGTAAGAACCGATCCTGACATGCGTATTCTTGAAGGTAGCCTGGACGATTTGCGCCGATTGGCTCAAGTAGTTACCGTTGACGTGCACGACAAAGATACCTTGACAAGACAGGTGACCGATGCCGATATTATTTTAACCTGTTATGAGCCTATTACAGCGCAGGTTATCGGGGCGGCTAAAAGGCTAAAAGGTATTGTCAAGTATGGCGTTGGCGTGGACAGTATAGATGTCGCAGCAGCTACCGAAAAGGGAGTCCCCGTGGTACACTGCCCAAATTACGGTTCCGATACGGTAGCAGATCATTGTTTCGCCCTGCTGATGGCCCTGGCACGCAAGGTGGTATTTTTGAACAACACGATGAAACAGCAAGGGTGGATGTGGCCTGAGGCGCAATACCAGGGTGTCGATATTAAAGGTAAAACTATTGGCATAATTGGCTTGGGTCGTATCGGCACCGCAATGGCCCGGCGTTGCCAGGGCTTCGGCATGAAAATCGTCGCATATGATCCCTACGTCGATCAAAATCCAACCGGATGGGATGACCTTAAATTTGTCCCTTTAAAAGAATTGTTGGCGAACTCCGATTTTATTGCTCCGCTGTGCGTATTAACTGAAGAAACAGATGGCATGATTGGGCCGGAAGAATTTGTGCTTATGAAAAAGACCATGTTTCTTATCGACGTTTCCCGCGGTGCCATCGTCAACAAAGCGGCATTAATCGAAGCTCTGGAGCAAAATCGAATCGCAGGTGCCGGCTTTGATGTGTTCCCAGATGAGCCCCTCCAACCGAACCACCCATTGCTGAAAATGGATAATGTTATTGTTACTCCCCACCTGGCCTATTACACCCGAGAAGCTTGGCAGCGACTCGAACATGATACCCTGGCCGGAGTAATGGCTCTGTTGGAAGACAGAGAACCGGAGCACGTTAAGAATCCTGTGTAAAGCGGATATTATGCCGGTAAAACCAATCAAAAAATTTCGTGTTCTTCTCCTTGTCGACCTAAACTGTATCACCGGTCGGACTCTGTTAAAAGGGATATCTCAATACGTTCAGGAATTCAATAACTGGGAAATCACGATGAACTTATCCTATCTTGACAAAGATCATCGGAATAGTTCCCAGATCCGCAAGGATAGATTTGACGGGATTATAGCCTTTACCGTAGAAAAAAAGATGCTTACAAAAGTACTCCGGTCCGGTCTTCCTGCAATTGTTAGAGGAGTGTATAAGCCCGTCCCCGGTTATATTAACTTCTATATTGACAATATGATGGTTTGTAAAAAAGCCTATGATCATTTTCGGCATCTGGGTTTTGAAAGATTCGCCTACTGCGGTTTAGATTCCTTGTATTGGTCCAGAGAGCGACGGGAAGCATTGCGGAATATTACAGCAACCGACGGTTATCAACTAATCGCCTATCCCAGACCGCGAAGCCAAAAACTCCGCATGTGGAAAAACGAAAAAGCGATTCTTGCAAAATGGCTTGAATCCTTGCCCAAACCCATAGGCCTCCTTGTGGCAACTGATTTTCGCGGCAGAGAGGTGCTTGAAGCATGCCAATATGCCCGGATTGCAGTTCCAGAAGAGATTGCCGTCTTAAGCGTTGACGATGATGACTGTATTTGTCCCTTTACCAACCCTCCCTTATCAAGTATTGGACGTTTTTTCCATAAGGCCGGATACGAAGCGGCCCTGGCGTTAAATGATTTGATGTCTGGTAAGACACCCAAAAATCATGAAATTATTATTGAACCCCAGGATGTCACTCAGAGGCAATCAACAAATATTCTCGCCGTAGAAAATCCAACGATCGCCAAAGCCCTGCTTTTTATACGATCTGAAAAAAATAAAATTCTTACAATTGAACAGGTTGCTGGCCATGTCGCTGTTCACAGCCGGGTGCTTTACAATTTATTCAAAAAACATTTAGGTCATACCGTTCACGAAGAAATACAGCGGGTACGAACGGACGAAATATCACGTTTGCTTCTGGAAACAGATATGACGGTTTCCGAGATTGCTGGTGAAATGGGATTTCAGGACGCAGCTAATTTTGCCCGCTATTTTCGCAAGACAAAAGGAATGAGCCCCAGTGATTTTCGTACTCATTATAAACCATGAGCACTTGATTGTATTAAAAGTAGATTATGATTGAAATGGTTTTGCTTTATTTTTCTCCCCCTTGTTTCTCCCTATGAGAATTTCCCTTGTTTCTATCCCCGATTTCCCTGACCTGTGGATATTGTCCTCTAGGAATCCCCTCCCAAATCCACCTCACAGCCGACTCAGAGGGCACTGGAAGTGACTGGGAGTAGGCATGTGCAGGACGCTGGCTGGACGTTGAGAGTTAAACTCCGGAGAATTCTAATGATTTCTCAATAATTGATAAATAAAAAATAACGATAACCTAC
The DNA here is from genome assembly GCA_021160785.1 of Planctomycetota bacterium. Lineage (GTDB taxonomy): Bacteria > Planctomycetota > Phycisphaerae > Sedimentisphaerales > Anaerohalosphaeraceae > B28-G16. The sequence goes on from JAGHBX010000022.1 coordinate 3,080, forward strand.
TGTTGTATAGCAGTTTATCGTTATTGATAATCTGGCGACGACTGGACTCGAACCAGTGACCTGCGGGCTATGAATCCGCTGCTCTAGCCACCTGAGCTACGTCGCCAACTGGGCTATAAACCCAAGCCGAGTATTATATATAATCGCTTATGAACTGTAA
>JAGHBX010000313.1 GCA_021160785.1 Planctomycetota bacterium
GATATGGCAACCCACCTACGCATTTCCCGGATGTGCCATAATTCCAACAGGTTCAGCGTGCCGTGCCATGGTCTGTGTAAAAATAGGTATTGGAAGAAAGGTGGGGCACAAAAAGCCATGTATTCCTGCAAATTTGTGATAAAACTGCATCGAAAACGAAAATCTTTGATATTTCAAGGTGATTATGATAGAATTGTTGATGTCGGAAGGAGTGAATTATGTTTAATTAGGTTAGAAGAGCGTTTCTTAAAACTGTAAATGGGAAATACCAGCTGTAATGAATTCTCTCGAACAGGAGAAAGGATGAAAAACATTAAGCAGAGCAATTCAATTGTTACTCGACGTGAATTTATTGGCTCAGTAGCGGCAGCAACTGCGTTTACGATTGTTCCCCGGCACGTTCTTGGCCAAACAGCCCCAAGTAACCTTGTCAATATAGCTGTTGTAGGTTCAGGAGGGCACGGGGCCTTTGTCGTTACCCAAATGCTCAAAGCAGGCGGAATAAACGTGGCTGCCCTTTGTGATGTGGATGCCGAGTTCGCAAGCCACATTGAAACTAAGGAGTATGGGAGTCGCAAAATCACAGGCCTCTACAGGCAGTTCCCTAATGCCCCCAAATACAAAGATTTCCGGGTAATGCTCGATAAAGAGCAGAACAATATCGATGCGGTTGTGGTCACTACACCCGAACATACACACGTCTCCGCCAGCGCAATGGCCATGAAGATGGGCAAGCACGTCTTTAGCTCCAAACTGCTTGGACATAACATCTATGAGATACGTCTGGCAACCCAACTGGCTGAACAATACGGCGTTATTACCCAGATGGGAATCGGAAATCACACCACTGAGATATTCCATCAGGCCGTCGAGATCATCCATGCCGGTGATATTGGGGATGTCAGAGAGGCATATGTCTGGTGTGATAATGAATGGGATCCCTATCAGGGGCCTGCGGTCTGGCCACCGAGAGCCGTGAGAGATTATAACCCGGACTGGGCGGACAAGCAGTTGCCGGAGAAATTGCCCATCCCGTCTCACCTGGATTGGGATCTGTGGCTGGGACCGGCAAAATACCACCCCTATCCAGGTTTCGGACGCGGTCTTTACCATCCCTCGAACTGGCGCAGTTGGTGGGATTTTGGCAACGGGAGGATTGGGGATATCGGTAGTCACGCTGTCGATCTGGTGTTCTGGGCACTGGACCTGAAATACCCCTTGACCGCTGAAGGCGAAGGATCCGGTCGGCCGGCATTGGAACGTGTCCCTCCCTGGCAAAAGGCGACTTGGACATTTCCGGCGCGAGGGAACAAACCACCCGTGACACTGAGATGGTGCCACGGCAATACGCGTTTTGACGAGCTAAAAGGTTTGGATCTGCCTCACGAGTGGCCCGTTGGCATACACTTTGTTGGTAGTGAAGGAAGGCTGACCATGCAGATTGAAAGGGGGCCTGCCGGGCCAATGGAGTTGTATCCGAAAGCCAAGTTTGCTAATTACAAGCCTCCGCCGCGTACGCTCTCCCGATCCTATGGCGAGTATCAGCAATGGATACAGGCGATCAGAAACAACAATCCAGCGGGAACCGAAATGCCCTTTAGCTACTCGGGCCCCTTGTCTGAAACGTTGGCGTTGGGAAATGTTGCCTATCGCGTTGGCAAGAAGCTTAAGTGGGACCCTGTGCATCTCAAGGCCACCAACGCTCCTGAGGCGGATAAGTTCATCCAGGGCACTTGCCGCCCAGGTTGGGGACTTGATAAGCCAAAGATGCCGACAAAAGTCTTATCAGAAAAACAGAGTGGTGCATGAGATGTCCGAAGGAGTGTGTCCTGTAAGCCCAAGAGGTGACATCTGGGCAGATATATAGTTCAAAGGACACTGTAATCAGGGAGACAAAAGCTTATAGAAGGAATCCGAATATGAAAGAGATTAAACTTCACCGCCAACCAACAATGACAAGGCGCAGGTTCATTGGCGCAGCAGCGTCAGTGGCTGCGGTTACGATTGTTCCGCGGCGTGTGCTGGGCGGCCCAGGAATACCAACGCCGAGTGAAAAACTCGATATCGCCTGCATCGGGGTCGGCGGTAAGGGATTCGACAACGTCCGGAACGTAATGAGCGAGAACATTGTGGCGCTCTGCGACGTGGACACGGAGCGAGGCGCCGACGCGTTCAAGATGTTCCCCAAGGCCAAGCAGTACCGTGACTACCGAGTGCTGTTCGATAAGGAAGAGAAGAACATCGACGCTGTGGTGGTCACCACGCCCGATCACCACCATGTCCCCTGCAGCGTGATGGCGATGCGGCTGGGTAAACATGTCTACTGCGAGAAGCCCCTCGGCCAGAACATCGGCGAGGTCCGACTGGCCACGCAGGTCGCCGCGGAGACCGGTGTGGCTACCCAATTGGGCAACAGCGCGCATTCCGGCCACAACTACCGCGGCGTGGTGAGGATGATTCAAGATGGCGTGATAGGAGACGTCGAGGAGGTCCACTGTTGGTGCGAAAACGAGTGGGAGGCCCTTCCGAGAGTCGCCGCGGATGGCGGCAGCCGCCATGGCCGGGATCGCCCGAAGGCAACGCCTCCCGTTCCGGCGTATTTGGATTGGGACCTCTGGTTGGGTCCGGCCCCCTATCGTCCTTATCATCCTTGCTACCATCCCGTTCAGTGGCGCAGTTGGTGGGATTTCGGCAACGGAAGGTTGGGCGACATGGGTTGTCATCTGGTCGACCTTCCGTTCACCGCGCTCGAACTGAGGCACCCGCTCACGGTCGAAGCGCGCGCTTCCGCGGTCCATGCCGAGCGCGCGCCCCAATGGCTCATTTGCAAGTGGGCTTTCCCTGCGCGGGGCGACAGGCCACCCGTGGAGCTGACGTGGTACGATGGAAACAAGCGACCCGAGTTGCTGGAAGAGCTGGATCCGCCCAAATCCAACAATCCCTGGTACGTTCTGTTCGTGGGCGCCGAGGGGTCGCTGATAGCCGGAATGGACACCTTCAGGCTGTATCCGGAAGAGAAGTTCGCCGATATCCGGCGTCCCAAAGTCCCACGTATCGGTTCGCATTTCGACGACTGGTTCGAGGCCTGCAAGACGGGCCGTCCGACCGGAACGCGTTTTGATTACTCCGGGCCGTTGGCAGAAACTGTGTTGCTGGGCGTTGTGGCTCATCGCGCCGGTCAGAAGATCGAGTGGGATGCCCGGCGCATGGAGGTCACCAACGTCCCGACAGCCAACCGGTACGTCCGGCGGGAGAATCGCGAAGGTTGGATCATATAGAGAAAGGGAATGGTGCCAGCATGAGACACAAACTATACTGTAGAACTGCTATGGCGTTGATCTGGGTTACGGCCATCCTGCACGTGTCCGGTGTTGCCGACGCTAGAAAGGGCTTCTCGGACACATGGCGCGTGAGCGGAGATTGGTACTCAGCCGAAAACGCCCGTCTCGACACCTGGAACGAGAAACGCCTGATTGGCGATCGGGGCGAAGGCGTGCTGATCAACGGCCGGATTGGAAAGACCCAAAGCCTCAGCACGAAGCGCCGCGACTACCAGGACGTCGAGGTCCACGTGGAGTTCATGATCGCCAAGCGGTCCAACTCCGGGATCATCTTCCATGGCAATTACGAAATCCAGATTCTCGATAGCGCCCACGTGAAGGAACCCACCGGCGCACACTGCGGTGGCGTCTATCCGCGGGCCGAGGAGAAGCCAAAGTACCATCACATCGACAAGGGGTCTCCCCCGCGCGTCAACGCCGCCGGAAAGCCCGGCGAATGGCAGACCATGGACATTGTCTTCCAGTCTCCCCGGTTCGATGAGAACGGCGTCAAGACAGCAAACGCCCGGTTCGTCAAGGTGGACCACAACGGTCAGGTCGTCCAGGAGAACGTGGAGGTCCCGTACGCCTGCGGCCCGAACTGGAATCGCAAGCAGCATCCGCGAGGGCCGGTCATCATCCAGGGCGACTACGGTCCAATCGCCATTCGCAACGTCCGCGTGCGGGACTGGCAGGGGGCGAACGCGAGCGTGGCGAAGAAGCTGAACGTGCCCCCGCCAGGCTTTACGGCTCTCTTCAACGGCAAGGACTTCTCGGGCTTCAATGTGAATCCGAAAGTCGAGAAGATGTGGTCCATTGAGGATGGCGTGTTGAAGACGCCGCAACTGCTCGAGCAATGGGGCGCGGATCTCCAGACAAAGAAGGAGTACAAGGACTTCGTCTTGCTGGCCGATTTCCGGATGCCCACCGATTCTGACAGCGGCATCCATTTTCGGAAACTGATCACCGACATGGGTTACTTCGGACAGGCGGAACAGATCAACTTGGGAACCGGACACCGCATGGGCCAGCTCGAGAGCCTCGGCTACATGCGATGGACCAAGATGGAGGCCGCCAAACGCCTTAGACCTAGCGACATCCCCAAGGTCACCCCAGTCGAAACGAAAGTTGGGCAGTGGCATACGATCAAGATCACCATGGTGGGCAGGATACTTACGACGGAGCTTGACGGCAAGGTAATGATCGACAGGTACGAGTATCCCGAATGGCATCTCGGCACGGGAGCGGCGCCGATCCGGTTTCAGAAGCACCGCTTCGTGGAGGACAAGGCGACGGGCAAGAAGAACCCCTGCCCCATCGAATACCGCAACCTGTTCATCAAGGAGATCACGGACGCCCCACCGGCGAAGCAGGCGAAACTGAACGTGCCGCCTCCTGGCTTCACCGCGCTGTTTAACGGCAAGAACTTTGCGGGCTGGCACACGTCGCCCCTGGTCAGAGAGTATTGGAAGATTGAAGATGGGATCCTCAAATCACCGGGTTTGATCAAGACCTGGGGGGCGAGCCTGTCTACCCAGAAGAAGTATCGGGACTTCATCCTAATGCTCGACTTCCGGATGCCGACCATTTCCGACAGCGGCATCAACTTCCGGTGGTTGATCCCGAAGATCCCGGGTTTCGGGAACATGGAGCAATTCAACCTTCGATCCAGAGGGGGAATGGGGCATCTGGAAAGCTACTACTTCCTGCCCAAGGAGACTGCGAGGAAAGTGGGCCTGAAGGAGGAGGAGAGACCTCACGTCCGCCACATCGATCCCGAGGTCGGCGTGTGGCACACGGTGAAGCTGACCGTGCAGGGCCGAACGCTTTCGGCCGAGTATGACGGCGAAGTGCTCTATGACAAGTTTCAGTACCACGACTGGATGATCAATATGGACCCTGCCCCCATAAGACTCCAGAAGCACATAGTCGTCCACGGCCAAAACCTCGGCGAGGAAAACCCCTGTCCCATCGAATACCGCAACATCTTTATCAAAGAACTCGCCCAGGGCAAACTCGATGGCACGCCTGAGGCGTGGTCGCCAGAAACCGTAAACTCCTCTCCCATTGCCAGTCTCCTCGCGCGAATCGACACCACCGACCTGCCCGAAGGATACGACCCCGCCCGCCACAAGAAGTACGTCGACAAACGCATCGCAGAAATGACCAATCATCAACGAGAAAGACTTTCAAGATTGTGGAAAGAAAAACAGAAGATCGATCCCGACATGCCCAACCGCGGCTTCTCGTTCGTGAAGATACTCGAATACATAGCCGACGGGACCGATTGAAGATGCAGCGATATTGAGCCGTGACAGCAAAGCAGAGAAAACGGAACATGTACAAGAGACGTGACTTTCTCAAGACCATGATCGGCGCCGCAGCAGTATCGGCACTGCCTTTCACCGCAGCGGCAGAAGATAAAGTCAAACGTCCAAACATAGTAGTCCTGCTCGCGGATGACCTTGGCTATCAGGACATCGGCTGCTATGGAGGCCCGGTCAAAACGCCGGCGATAGACTTGCTCGCCGCCGAAGGCATGCGCTTCACCGACTTCTATTCCGGCGCCGCCGTCTGCTCGCCGTCTCGCGCGACCCTGCTGACCGGACGACAACACCTCCGAGCGGGCGTATACAGTTGGATTCACGATCACACCCAGAACTCGCACTTGCTCCCGAGAGAAGTAACCATCGCCGAAATGCTCAAGACAAACGGCTATCAGACAGCCCACCTGGGCAAGTGGCACCTCGGCCTGCCCACCCGCGATCGCCCGAAGCCCACACCTGCAGACCACGGCTTCGACTACTGGTTCGCCACCGGCAACAACGCACATCCCAGCCACAAGAACCCCGCAAACTTCCTTCGCAACGGCAAGCCAGCCGGCCGAATCGAAGGCTATTCCTGCCAGATTGTCGTTGACGAAGCGATTTTATGGCTGGACAAAAATCGAAATCCCGACAAACCGTTCTTCCTCAACGTATGGTTCCATGAGCCGCACGCCCCCCTTGCCGCTCCAGACCATATCGTCTCCCAGTACGGCCAACAGAACGACCCCTCCGCCGTCTATTCGGCGGCAATCGATAACACCGACCGAGCCATCGCCAGACTCCTAAAGAAGCTGCGACAAATCGACTCACCCGAAAATGCACTTATCGTTTACTCTTCCGACAACGGGAGCTATCGAGCCGATCGCGTCGGTACGTTGCGAGGCATAAAGGGTTCCAACTTCGACGGCGGCCTGCGGGTCCCCGGCATATTCCACTGGCCTGGCATGATTGCCAGGGGTCAGGTTGCACACACACCAGCCGGCCAGGTCGATCTATTGCCGACAATATGTGGCCTTCTTGGAATCGACAAACCAGCCGGCATTCAGGTTGACGGTTCTGATTTGTCACCGCTGCTGACAGGCCACAAGAGCAGATTCAGCAGGCATCAGCCGCTGTGCTGGATTCTGCCGACGTCTGCACCAACGGCAATGCTCAGGAACGGCAATTACTCCCTCGTAGCCTACCGCGCTTACGAATTGCCCAAAGACCACAAGAAGATGACTGAACTGATGAAACAGATCGAAAATATGCTCCGCAGTAAGGGTACGTTGGCGCAAGAAATTCGCGGCAGCACCTTGCAGGCACAGATGTTCGAGGGTTTCAAAGACAATGAAGCCGAGAAACTGCGAGGTGAGTACATACGCTTGAACATGTTTCAAGAAAGTTGGATACCGGCAATCAAGTCAGGAACATACGCTCGCTTCGAGCTATACGACCTGTCATCTGATCCACAGCAAACGACCGATCTGTCGAAGCAGCGTCCTGAGATACTCGCAAAACTCAAAAAGAGGCTGCTCGAAATAAACACAAGTGTCATGGCTGAGGCGCCCGAGTATACCTTCAAAAAGAAGATGCCCTGATGGCTTTTGCGCGGAAACCAAAAATACTCAGCCAATTTGTAATCAGGTTAAACAGTAAAGGAATATGTCATGGCCAGAGTAAAGATGGAGTACATAGATTGCAGGAATTACGTGTTGAAGGTATTTCTCGCGGTGCTCATCACACAGTTTCTTGTTACCGGACAATTGTCTGCGGTCGAACTGCCGCTGGAACTGCCCCTCTGGGAGAAAGTACCGCAGGACTATGCTGTCCGAAATGATGCTAGAGAGCAGCTTAGATCCTACAAGGCCCAAGACGAGTCTCCCTCGGGTTCGAACCGGGTTTTCAGTCAGGTCTCTTTGCCTACCTACGCCATTCATCGTCCGAAGAACCCCAATGGGGTAGGCATTGTGATTTGCCCTGGCGGAGGATTTCGTGATATTTGGATCGATCGGGAAGGCCACGATCTGGCGATCTGGCTTAAGAGTTATGGTATCACTTCACTGGTCCTGAAGTATCGAACCCGTGTACCCAGTAACAACGATTCAACGAACACCTGGCCAAAATACATTCGCGCGGTTCAAGCAGACGGCCGACAGGCAATTCGAATCATGAGAAGACAGGCAAAGGAACTTGGGCTGCGGCCCGACGGAATCGGCATCTGTGGTTTCTCTGCTGGTGGCCATCTTGCTCTGACCACTGCTATCAGACCCGAAGGGAAGGTGCCGAACGGAAAGGTTAGCGGAATGCCCGATTTCGCAGGCCTGTTCTATCCCGGCATTCCCGATGACGTCGAGCAAATCATGGAAACTCGCGCTGCGGCCACCAATATGCCCGACATCTGCCCGCTCTTTATCATCAATGCTCGCGTCGATGAACTTACTCCTGTCGACAAGTGCTTTGATTTCTACGGAATGCTACTAAAAATCGGAGTCCAAGCGGAACTTCACATCTATAGCAAAGGCTCTCACGGCTTCGACCTCGGTACCGGGCGAGGAAAGTCAATAGAAATCTGGCCAAGCAGCTTTATCGCATGGCTTAGTGACAGCGGTATAATCCAGCAAAAGGACTGAGAAAAGGACTCAAGGAAAGGTAGTGCAAGGAATCTTTCGCACATTTTTTCATTGGTGATTCTCTGCTTGGTGATTTGTTGTATAGAGGCGAAAAGATGGCTCTCTAAGCGAAAAGGTCGGACGGCGGTTCTTGCCGATGTCACCGACAGGGATCGGGTCGAGTTTATCGGTCATATGTTTGACCAGTACTTCAAACTGACGACAGCGGCTATTCGCAAATACGATCCGAACCATCTCTGTCTTGGCTCGCGGTTTCATGGGACAGCAACAAGAATTCCGACCGTATTCAAGGCTGCCGGAAAGTATCTTGATGTTGTCGGCGTGAATTATTACCACAGTTGGACCCCCGATCCGGAACGGATGGCTATGTGGGTTAAAGAGTCCGGCAGACCCTTTATGATCACCGAGTGGTATGCCAAGGGCGCAGATTCCGGCCTGGCCAATACTACCGGTGCCGGCTGGCTTGTGAAAACTCAAAAAGATCGCGCCCTGTTTTATCAGAATTTTTCACTGGGGCTGATGGAAAGCAAAAACTGTGTCGGCTGGCATTGGTTCAAGTATGTTGATAATAATCCCAATGACACTTCGGTGGATCCGTCCAATCGAAATTCCAACAAAGGTGTTGTTACGTTTGATTATAAACCTTATACCGAGCTGCTTGATGAGATGAAACGCCTTAACGATAATGTTTACCCGCTGATCGATTATTTTGATAGCAAGTAAATACGGCCTTAGACGAGCCTATAGGAATAATAAGCTGAAAGAAATCCAAAGATGAAGAAAGTCAAACTGGCGGTTGTCACATATATCGTTCTGACAGCAGTGTTAATCTTACTCACCGGCTGCAGCGAGGCGGCTGGTCCGTTATGCAATAGTCGAGCGTGTCGCCGATCGTATTCCTCGCCGCACAGTCTATAACTATTTAGCGGGAGAAACAGACATGGGTGGCGAAAGGGTTGCTATCCTCGCAAAAGAGCTTGGTTTAACACTACAGTATTCCAAGATCAGAAAGTGAGGTAGTTTAATGGCCGTAGAAAAAGTAGGAATATATTATGAGAAACAGAGGATTAAACCTTGGCTTGTTCGATGGTACGGAGAAAACAATGCAAGGGGAAGACCACGACGCTACTCAAAGTCTTTTAAACGAAAACGTGATGCACTTGCGTTTCAATCCGACAAACTGTAATGCTTCAGACGGAAATGGACAAATCCTTCAAAATTGTTAATCTATTGTGGATATTCATGAAAGGGATTTGTTATGGCAAAGCAACGCAGACGGTTTGAAGCGACAGGCAAGGTCAATGAGCACAATGCGTTGGTGC
>JAGHBX010000644.1 GCA_021160785.1 Planctomycetota bacterium
AATGACCGGTCACGTTTTCTTCAACAGCTCGACGAAGTGATTCAATCAATTCGCCGTCAGCATCAGTTCGATACCACCTGAATAATTCGCTGAAGCGGACGGGAAACCAGCGGCAAGTCAGGAATCTTGGATTGATGAAAACAGGAATGGACATCACTACTGTCCGGTACAAAAATTGAATAAAGTTGGTTGATTAAAATTTGCGTAGATGTCGGGCGGTTCTATGAACTTTGAATTCCTCTTCCGGGAAGAACCGGTTGAGTCACCTATGGTTCGACCGGCAAAAAAGGATTGGGCCGGTTGCGAAAAACCTCCATTGTGATGTTGTCATAGTAAAGGTTATCAAAGGAAATATGGCCATCCATGATAGTATCGACGGCAAAATAAAATTGATAAGTGCCCAGAGGGAATCCGTTTAATGCGATTGCCGGAAATCCAATGTAGTCGACATACATAAGAGGCCCCTGAAAAAGAGGTGTTACTAATGTCGTCCATCCCGCCGGACTCCAGAATGCCGCCCCAAAAGGCGTCACTGCAACTAGCCAATAGTCGGCATGTTCGTTCAGCCCACAGTTGTCCAGCGATAAACCCAGTGTTGCGGTGTCAGACACCTCAAGTCCAATACTGTTTGATTGATGATTGATAAATACGCGGGGAACAGGTTGTGGTCCTTTGGGGCCGATGGTGATTTCCTGCTTATAACCGTCATGGAATTGAAGCGTAATCAGGGTGCGCCGCATGGTGGATGTTTCCGACAAACCTGAGGCGGCGAACCAATAATTGGTGGGCCAGCTCCTGTTCCACCTGATAACATTGCGGCGACCAATTTGTCCTGAATGAATAGCTATGTAGCTGTTGTCATCCTGTTCCCAGGATTGAAGAGTATCCCAGTATTTGGTGGCAGGGTTCCAACCCTGCCGTTTTATGGTCGCTGACTCAAACGTACGACTTTCCTCGGCAAAACCAGCGGTGACCGTAATATCATCACAGGTCGTATTGCGAGATTCGATTTCATAGCGCCGGTTCGCATAGTCGAACTCGTCTTCGTAGATGATATACTGCCGATGGGGTGTTGGGTTTCCGTCCCGATAGCAATCAACCTTCGTCGCGTAAATGGGAGGTATACATTGCCCCCATTCTGGTACATCAGGTTCCGGACTGCATAGAGCCACACTGTCCGGCAAGTCTAATTCTTGATCCAGTTTGTAAGCCCAGCCAGCGGGTGCCTCACAACCCAACTCCAAATGTTGCAACCAAGCAACAAAACCTGAAAGGTTGTCAAAAACAGTGAGCTGATTTTCGGTAGTGCTGTTATCCTCGCAGGTGTGAAAGTCTGTACGATAGGGTTTGCCAGGATCGATCCAGTATTGCGGCTGGTCCATATTCCGAAATACCCAGTAAAGCGGGCGAGGACCAGGGCAGCTGCCTTCGCCAAAAGGTGCATTTCTATGCAAATGTGGGTTGACAGCAATAATATCCAGAGGCAGCCTATCACCATCCAAATTAGCATAGCCGATAATGGTAACGAAATGGCCTCCGTAGCGAATGACGCCTTCAAGGGGAATATGGTTATCGATGAATGACTTGATAACTTTTCGATATCGGTTGGCAGCACCCGGTTCAAGACTCCACGAGAATACACCGTCTCCTTTGCGCAGTGATCCGCCCAGATAAAATTTTTTGGCGTCTTTGCAGCCAAAGATGGCATGGCGGTTGAAATAGGCATACATGCCGTCCGTCGCCGATGGGGTGCAGTTACTGCAGCCGTTGCTGATGCTATTTAACCATTCTGTAAAATCATAAGAAGGATTGGCACATTCACCATAAGGTGCGGCACTATCGCTCAGGTAATACCCGTTGCAGCTGTGGGTACTGGCGGCCCCTGTCTCCACGCTGGCCAGAAATGCCAGGTAGTCGGCTTGCTTTTGCGAATCGTCGGGATCGTAGCCGCGTTGACTGTAATAGGAGTTCATCCGCATTACATCTTGAGCGATGTATTCGGGCGAGGCAAAATAGCCAACATCCAAGGTATTGGTTGCCAACACATCAGCACTGTAACACGTCCCATTTTCGCACTCGCCCGTTTGGTGGCGTAAAAAGGTCGTGCTCCTTTCCCAGGAAGAACCTGCTTGGTAGCGGGTATACAACCATGGGCGCGATGCTGAAGATGCCGCAGGCCTTATTGTATTGTTGATGGCGTGCTTTTAGAATAGGCTGTCCGGCTCGTGGCGGTATGAGTTTGAACCCGGTGGTCGTCGCCAAGTAAGCCTGCAATTCGGCATCGGAGTTATAGCGGTAACTATGTCCCCAAATTGTGCGGGTTGATGGCAATGAAAAAAGAATTATAAAGATGCAAGTGAGAATAGTACGTGTTGACTTCATACTTCACCTCCCCCATTGCAGAGTTATGGCCAATTGTTACGGATGGTAAAATCAGGTAGCGATATCCTCCTGCTGCTGATGAAAAAACAATTTTCTTACTGAACCTGGACAGTTACCGAGTCGTACCAGATGGTGCCGTCAAGTATCCCGTTCTGCTGATTGTCGAGGGCAAAGTAAAAGGTATAGTCCCCTTGCGGCAGTGCGATCTTCAAGACCTCGATGGGGTTGGGAAGGAGAACGGGGGCTGCCTGAACACAGGCATGAATCCCAGCCTGCCAGCCAACAGGAAGAAGCACATAGGAAACCAACCAAAGGGAGTGGAGGCCGCAACCCACCAATCGCACCCATCATCCATAAGCACCCCGGGATCAAGCTGCACCGCTATTGACACCTCTCCACCGTCCGCCACTATGATCGCATCATCCTTGGCGTTTGCCAGAATGCGAGGCACAGGCGGTCTCTCCTTCTCGGCATAAAAGCCGAAGGGGGTATTGTTCCACCAGGTGACTCCGGCCATGGCATCTTTGGTCTGAGCGAAGAGATACCCTTCAAACTTCTGGTCGTCATTCAAGTCTGAAGTATCGGGAAAATCAATGTACAACTCTATCTTGTGATCAGGCCAGTCACTAGGCAACGTGGTGGAGGCGGTCTTCACCGTACCCCTGACATTATGCTCCGTACCGTTGCCGGCAGTATATCTTCCCGCCACGTTTCCGGAACCTAATATGCTGAAATAGGGTTCCCAAAGCTCAAGAGACCCCGGCCATCCATCATGATCCATACGGTAGGTTCCCAGGAAGTCGGCCATGGAAACCGAGCCGGGAACAAAATTGGGACCGAGACCAATAAAGAGAGTATCCTTCCGGGCAAAAAAGCCAAAGGGAATGTCGTTCCACCAGGTGACCCCAGCCATGGCATCTTTGGTCTGGGTGAAGAGATACCCTTCGAATTTCTGGTCATCATCATGATTCGGGGTATCGGAAAAGTCGAGATAGAAGCTGATCTTGTGATCGGGGCCCCAGCTCGTGGAGATGGGATAGGTCGCTGTTCTCATATAACCGCGCAGCGAATGTTCCAGCCCGTCGATGGAAGTATACTTGCCGCCCATGTTTGGCGTTCCTTCAATAATATCACCGGAGGCCTTGGTCAGATTGAGAGTCCCCTGCCATCCGTCATGTACCATCTCATAGTGGTCTGTGAAATCTGCCCTCTGGATGCGGGAGACGCCGCCCACTCGAAGAGAAGGATCACCGAAAAGCATGTATTTCTGGATGTGGTGGAACATGGCCTGGGGAGTCCAGGTGGAGTCGGTGTTGAAATTGATGTGAAAATCGTTATTGATGTAACGACGGACAGCGTAGTTCCACAGGTAGCCAAGAGTCGCCGGTTTCAGGCTATAACGGTAGCCCTCAAAAAAGTACCGGTCCAGGACCTGGCTACCGCCCTGGGCCCCGGTATAGGAACCAATGTAACCAATGCCTCCGGTATCCCTCTTCACCAGAAATTCCTCGGCCATGGAATCCAGATCATAGATCGCGCTTTGAACCGCAGCCGGCTCAGGGCTCTGGTCGGCACTTGGATTTGCCGGCCAGCAACGGTTGGCATCATTGTATTTCGGGCACTGGACACTTCTCGTGAAGGTGTTCCCGTCAACGTCGAGAAAGCGGTCACCAAAATGGAACTTGGCCGTGTCACATGCCCCGGCGAAGACTACAGGAAGCTTACCGGCATTATTGAGGGCCGCTACATTTGTAGAGGTGTATGGGCCCCAGGTAGTCAAGCCTCCATGACCAGAAAAATTCACAAAGCCAACCCCGCTGTTGATCTCCGCACTGATGTTCGCCGCAGTGGGTTCGGCATCACCAAGACCAGGGGTCAGCCCTACAATCCGAGAGTCATAGAGCTTGGTTGAGGTCATGCCAAC
>JAGHBX010000158.1 GCA_021160785.1 Planctomycetota bacterium
AACCCAGAGTCATTAAGCGATCTAGAGAACGATACCCACTCATGAAACGACCACGCCATCAATTGCGAGCAGAACTCGGAAAAACGTAACTGCGTGAATTTCCTACAACTTAGCGACGGCAGTGCCATTGGGCTCCTGACCCCTTTTCTTCCTCCCGGTCGATGGGGTTGTTGGCTAAGACGGACAAGATCGATTCAAAGGCTATCGCGGCTTTTGCTGCTACCCTGGAACCGCTGAAATCGGCGAGTATTGACCCGGAGGCATGCAAATTGAAGGCTTTGGTGGCACGACGAAATCAGCTTATCGGCATGAAAACTGCTGAAAATAATCGTCGGGAGCATGTTTTTGATAAAGCTGTTGGGAAAAGTATTGCTGCAGTGATCAGGACGTTCGAAAAGGAAATTGAAAAAATCGAGAAAGAGTTGGCTGATCATATTAGCCGTATACCGGAGCTGAAACAAAAAGTCGATATCCTTAAATCCGTTCCTGGCATTGGCGATGTGACGGCTTCCATGCTGGTTACCGAATTGCCTGAGCTTGGCCAATGCAATAAGAGGCAGATTGCGGCATTGGTGGGTGTGGCTCCCATGAACCGCGATAGTGGCCAGTTCCGTGGAAAACGCATGATCGGCGGAGGCCGAAAACGGGTACGAACTGCACTGTTTATGCCGGTATTGGTCGCGATTCGACACAATCCTAAACTCCGCAGCTTCTACCAAAAATTGTTAGATGCCGGCAAAACCAAAATGGTAGCTATTGTCGCGGCAATGCGAAAACTGCTGGTAATAATTAATACGATGATACAAAAAAAACAGCGATGGAATCAAAATATAACTTGATTTCCAAGACAGTCGCTACGGCTGCTGAGTCTTTAGCAGGTCTATGAATTTACCCTGGTTGTCGATTATGGCTATTTCCTGATCTTTGAGGGAATCTGGGGGAAGGTCTTTAAGGAGATGGCAATTTTTTTGGACCAGGCAGGTAATCTGGTGGTTGCCTTTGAAGGTTGGGGCCATTTTAAGGACATCTCCTTCGCCACCAAAGGCATCCGCTTCGGTCAGCGGGCTGAGGGAATCGGTTTGGCCTAAAGTGTAAATCAGAAACTGATGTTCCTGTAGCGGCAGCAATAGTTTTTTTCCGTCGGGGGATATCTCAAAACTTACAACAGACATGCCTAACTGAGCCGAGATATCTTGCGGCAGTACATCGGTAACGGTTTTTAGGAGCGGGTCATAACAAAAGATGGACACAACTTTTTTGCGTTGCAACTCACCGGCTGGTAGTTGTATGGGCGTACTGGAGAAGAATATTCGTCCGGAGGGGTGATAATGCACACTGGTCCAGAGATAAAAGATTACGCCGGCCAGTTCCGAGCTATTACCCTGGCAATAATGTGTCGCTATCGAATTGTATTTTTGTCGGTCCTTAGCCGGGGTAGTGTTCAATTGCCCACTATCATTCATTAAATTTCTTTCGGTTAACGTGCCAAACGTGAAATCTTCTTTTGAGCCGGCTGATTCCTTTTCGATATAGGCAAGTTTTTTGCCGTTGGGACTCCAGTTGTATCCGCCAAAAGCAATATCCATGGCTACCTGGGCGGCTTTAATTTTGCCGTCGAGTGTGGCTACATGCAGATTATAGGTTGTGTTCTTGTTGTTCTGAAAATCGTTTTGAATTAAATAGGCAACTGATTTGGCATCGGGTGATATTTTTGGCGAGATCATGGAGAAGCAGCTAATGTGAATGGTCTGTTTATTTTGGATATTCAGGCCATCGAGAGTGGTTATGTAAAGATGACAGAGTTTGAACCCTTTTTTCTTTACTTCATTGGCGAGCTTTAATTCGTCGGGCTTGAACAGGTCGAGCAAAGTCTGGTCGGCCTGCAGGGCTATGATGCTGTAAACCAGGAAGGCGAACTGTCCGCTTTGCATACGGGGGAATAACGTTCCCTTTTCGATTTTATCTTTGTTGATGCCGCCATCGGTGATGATAAGATCGTGGATATCACGGACGTATTGTTTTATGACACTTGTCCGGTCATCGGGGAGCAATTCGGCGAGTTTATCGGGATTTTTGAAGAATTCGTTTTTGGCATAGGCGATCATTTTGCCATCGGCGCTGATTGATGGGCCGATTTGCAGGTCGCCTTCGTCGATAAGTTTGGTGTCATTATCTTTTCCGTCAATCAAGTACAACTTGTCGGATATTTTGGCAACGCCCACGGAGCCGTCGTCTGAGAAGTCGATTTTATCTTCCGGGAGACATCCGGCGAAAATACTGATTAACAGTACCGGTAGAACCATCAGGATTTTTTGTTTTAGTTTAATCATTTTTTTGCCTTTCCGTAATGAAGGTAAGAATTTTGGACAGGATAACATGATAGTCATGATTTTAATTTAAGGTAGGCGTTCACCCAGTTTTGATAGCGTTTTTTGGCCTAAAAATAAGCATTTTTGACCGAAAACCGGCCTGTTTTATTGTTTTTTTGAAACAGTACCACGTTTTTAACTCAAAAATCGCGTTTTCGCGTGAACGCTTACAATTTAAG
>JAGHBX010000634.1 GCA_021160785.1 Planctomycetota bacterium
CAAAAACACCATCGCCGAAGGCGATCCCAATCAAGAAACTATTCACTATTCACAACTCACTAATCACCATTGTGAAAACGAACCCAATTCCGAGCTAACCTCAATAAGCGACATAACTTACAACAGAAGCCGCTACAAAAAAGCCAACAGAAACCAGCCCAACCAGCCCAAAAACCAAAACCCAGACGACCATCTCAGCCCAGGCGACAATAAACAGACCTGACAGGTCGTAGATACGTCGGGAGCGCGCCGGGATACACTCTACAATCTAAAATCCCCGCCCACGACGCCTGGGAGCCGGTGGAAATGCACGGTTTTGCAGCCCGGCGAAACTTTTCTTGACAAATCCGGTTCGATAAGCTATAGTAGTAATGTCCATGGAGGGTCGGTGAGAAGGCTTTTCCCGTTTATAATCCGCCTTTTTCGCCATCAGAGCTTTGGCTGCGCCGATTGTTTTAGCGACGGCGCAACGAGCATCAGGGACAAGCAAGATGTCTAAATCTGCATTTGGCCCTGGTCACAAGTGATTTGTTTCGAAAGGAAGGTATCCAAGTATGAAAAGACAAGTCGTTATTGCTGCAATTCTGTGTGCGCTTTGTTTCTCAGGTCATGTCGCCATGGCCGACTCGATTGAAGGATGGGGCTCAAGTTCAAACGGTCTGGACCAGTTTCCGGCAGGAGCAGATTTTGTGGCGGTGGCGGCGGGTTATGCCCACAGCCTCGCTCTCAGGTCCGACGGCACCGTCGAAGCATGGGGCGCCAACACCTTTGGGCAGACCGATGTTCCCGCCGACTGTAACAACATAGTCGCTATCGCGGCAGGGGAACACTTCAGCCTTGCGCTCAAGAAAAACGAAGACGGCTCGCTCGGTTCGCTGGTCGCATGGGGTATTGAGGACGGCAGCACCCCCGATGACGGTCAGGTCAGCGATCTTCCGGAGGGCAATGATTTCGTCGCAATCGCCGCCGGCCGGTATCACGGGCTCGCCTTGAAGAATGACGGGTCAATCGTCGGGTGGGGACGACAAACAGAGGGGCAGACCACCACTGCCATCCCCAACGATTTTTTCGTAAAATTGGCGGGAGGCGGGTTTCATAGTCTGGGCATTCGCGCCGATGGCCTTACCGGAACGATAAGAACATGGGGGACCAGTTTCTGGGGACTTGACCAAATACCTGCCGATGCTAATTTCATCGCAGTATCAGCAGGACAAGCTCACAGCATGGCTCTTCGAGAAGACAACAAAATCGCGGCATGGGGCGTTGACAATGGCGGCGCCGACGATTTCAAGCAGGTAACGGATACACCGCAAGACAGCGGGTATGTCGCAATTGCAGCGGGATATTATTTCAGTGTTGCGTTAAAAGCCGATGGTTCGCTGGCGGCATGGGGTAAAAACAGCGACAACCAAACAGTTGTTCCCGAGGGCAGCAGCTTTACAGCAATCGCCGCCGGTGGCGCACACGCCCTTGCTCTCTCCGCCCCCGCCTCGCTTACGCTGACAAGCCTAAACAACGCCGAAACACTCAGGACCGGAACCATGGAAACTATCACGTGGGAAAGCGAAGGCAGTGTCGCTAAGGTATGGATCGAATACTCAACGGACAACGGCGTCGACTGGAGTCCGGTTGCACCGTCGAACGAAGGCAATACCGGCAGTTACGAGTGGCTCGTTCCCGTCGCGACATCACAGGAATGCCTCGTCAGGATCCGCCCATCCCTTACAATACAGGGCGCCGACCAGAGCGATGCACCGCTTACGATTTACCGCTGCCCGTTGTCGGGCGATGTCACAGGCGACTGCGTTGTCGATCTCGCCGACATTGCCGTCATTGAATCCCAATGGCTCTATAGCTACGATCCGTTTGCAGAACCGTTCTCCAAAGTCGATTTCGATGGCGACGGCAGTGTAAACGCGGCAGACTTGATGATCATGGGAAGTTACTGGCTGAGATCGGATTGTGGCGCATTCGGCTGCCAGGGAACGAATGTCGATGGGATCGGCTCGGTAGATATGTACGATCTGGCCGAAGTCGGCGAATACTGGGGCACAAACTGACACCCTATTGATCGCCGTATATCTCCCGTGCGGGCCGGCTTGTATCGTACCGTATGCATCGAAGGGGTTGCTGTTAAAGCACCCGAAGACTCCGCCATTGTTCGCAAACATGATCAGGTCGTTGTTCTTGTAGACGGTGTGCGTGCCGTTGAAGTCGTAACTCTTTCGCGCGCTCAACGCCCGCCGAATCGCCGGCTGCAGGTCACCGTTAAACCAGTCATGCCAGAACACACAGGGGATGGGGGTAATATAGAGTATAAAACCGTACGCCCGATACTTGCGCCACACATCGTCGGTGTCGTGGTTGGCGACAAAACTGATGCCCCCCTCCGGAACATCCATATAAAACGCCTGAAACATGACACTGTCAGGCCCAAGAGGCTCGCCGCCGGCAAATACAAAGCAACCCACACCTTGCAGCACAAGCCAGAGAACTAAAATCAAACTCAATCTCTTCATCACATATCTCATCGGCCATTACACGAGTCAACTATACCGTACCGCCGGCATCTTGCCGGCATTTAACCAGACCGCGGGCGGGACGCCCCCGCTACGCGCCGCAGGCGGTTTTCTGTTTCTTGCACACGTGGCTAAAAAGGCCACACCGTCAGTCTGCAAGCCAACGGTCGATGATATCGTCGGCGGCGCCCGGCAATATCCCCGACATCCATGCCAGATCGACCACCGTGGGACGGGTGCGAATCTCGTGCATGTGCAGCACCGCACCGCGCAGCCGCCGGCGCGAGCAGCCGATATCGGCAAAAGTGCTCGCAGCACCGGCGAGCCTGAGACAATCCTTGACCTGCCCGGTGGGGCGAACGTTGTTCCTGCACATATCCCGAAAGCCCTCCCATACCTTACCGTCCGCCGCCTGCCGCCGAATCGTCTGCATGAGTTCTTTCTTCGCCTCATACTGAGCGCCAACATTCGCCGCCAACGACCCCCAGAACGCCCCGTCGATATCGCCCGGCATTTCGACGCATTCGGGCCTTTCGATCGCGGCGATGCGTTCATACAACGCACAGGAAAATATCGTCCCAAGCCCAACCTGCCGTCCGTGCAGGTCGTGCCCCGCCCCGTCGACGCTCGACATCATATCCAGCGTGTGGCTTAGCATGT
The DNA here is from genome assembly GCA_021160785.1 of Planctomycetota bacterium. GTDB lineage: Bacteria > Planctomycetota > Phycisphaerae > Sedimentisphaerales > Anaerohalosphaeraceae > B28-G16. The sequence continues at coordinate 3,180 of JAGHBX010000634.1, forward strand.
GTTCCCCGCCCGAAGCCGGCGCCGACGTCCCCACGACCGTCATCGCGATGCCCGACCAGACGAGCGCATTGAAAAGCGCTGCAATCGCCTCCGGCTCGCCGCTCTTGATGGCCTGAGGATTGTCGAAATATGCCGGCTCAAGATCGTTTATCATCTCGCTGCAATACCGGCAAAAGTATTCGCCGCAAAACTTATGGTTCATCATCCAATCGGCGGTGCTGATGGGTTTTGCAATAACATCCCCTAAGCCCGCCGTCGTCAGCTCGTATGGCGCCTGGCGGATGATCGAAGGCACTGCAAACACCGCCACCGGCGCCCGTGCAAAGAGCACGGTCTTGACGCCATCCAGCGTTGCGGCAATATTCGCCGCCGCAAAACCGTTCATCGTCGCCGCCGTGCCAACCACCGCATACGGAATCTGCCGCTCAAACGCAAGCCACTTGCTCAGATCGTTGATCACGCCGCAACCCACTGCCAGAATGACCTCCACCGGTCCAACGCGTTTCTTCAAACGCGCAAACGTCGCATCGTCGCAAACCGGGCCGCCGTGTTCGGTATCCGGCACAATGACATGAGTTGCCCGCCACCCGGCCTCTTCCAGCAGCCTGAAGCACTCCTCACCCGCCACCGCCCACGTCCGCATATCTGCAATAACCGCCACCCGTCGCCCCGCCGCAACATCGCCCAACACCTCACCCACCGCCCCAAGCGCATCTTCAGAGTAAACAACGCGCCGAACCGGAACCTCATGCCTCCGACCGCACGCACAATCAAACTCACCGCCAAGAATCTCGTCGTATTTCACATTCTCACCTGACAAAAACCTCAACCTACGTCATACTGTCTCCCATGAATGCCAATGGTAATTAAGTGCAGTACAGTTTAGCTGATACCAGCAGTTTCCGCCATAGAGAACTTGAGCCGTTACCTCTTTCGTCTTAACATCAAACCGCCCAAGCCAAGCAGTAAGAGCGTGGTGGGTTCGGGGACTTGAATCCAGAAGTGCTCCGTGTAGATTGGCGCGTCGGCGTCCCGCGAGTAGATCCAATCCTGGGCAATGTCGAGGCCGTTGGCATAGGCTGTCATGGATGCGGGAGAACGCACCCCATAAACGATGGTGCCTGGCACGTACTTGACCTCAAGGTTGACCTCTTCGAAGTAGCGCTCCATCGAGTCGAGAAACACTATCTCGATGTTCGCTCTCGGGGGGAGACGCGAATCGACACATGTTACGAAGAAATCAGGGCCAAATGCTATCTGTGGAGAAACGCCATATGGCGGCCAGTAGAGGGAGAAAGTATGAACATTACCCTCGTTATAGATCCCATAACGTGTCTCCAATGGTGATCGCCATATC
>JAGHBX010000243.1 GCA_021160785.1 Planctomycetota bacterium
GAAGTAGCCGCTTCTCAATTTCGCCACGTTGTCCTGCAACTTCGAATAGGCCGGAAATGCAACCATCGAAACTTTGTTGCCGATCTCGGTGGCGACCATGTTGCCGACCTGAAACGCCTTCTGATAATAACCGAGCACCGTCATCCCTAACATTTTGCCGAGAAACAGATCGTCGCCATTAATGCAGAAGTACTTCAGAATCGAAATGCCGAACATGTGCTTGCCAAAACCCCAGAGTTCCTTTGCCCTGGACATGTCAAAACTGAGTCGGGGCCTGTACGGGTGCATCACGTAGCTCAGAGTGAGTCCGCAGACTACTCCCGCCAGCCTGCCAAAGACCAGCGCCCAGACATTTCTATACACAAAAGCCAGCACAATCGTGACAATCGTCGATACCAGTTGAGTGGATATTTCCAGGATGACACGTTTATTGAATTCCAGTTCCTTCGTGAAGTAAAACGTTCCAATGTTGCCAAATCCCGCCAGGAGGACGGATATAGCCATAACCTGCACAACCAGCGCCGCCACACCCCTGTCCATGATATCTCTTTTGATCAAGCCGTCAAACGCCTCATCCAGAAGCCTGCGATTGGATCTTACCGTGTTGCGACGCTCAGCGGGCTGCTGCGCCAGAGTCAGGGCATAGGCGGACAGTTCCACATGCGCAAATCGATCCTCATCGTAGATGTCCGGCCCGTCAACCACTTCATTGAGTTCATCCACCAGGGCCTCGCTCAATGCCCCGGAGACCCCCGCCGAATCGTCATACTCATCAAGCAATCGACGTGTCGAGTCTGAAAAGCCAACTGCGAGATACTCTGACACTAGGTCATCGCCTTGACGCAGCCTCACAACTAAGGCACGATCGTTCAGGATGTCTCCGTTGGTAAAATGTCCCGTTCCGTCAAAGAAAATCGCTACGTAAGGAGCGGCAAAAAACAAAATTCCGAACAGGACCAGCCCGCGCAGAATCCCCACAGTCCAGACAACATTGAGGTGTGTATCGGTGTTGTGCTTTCTCTGGATGCGTGCAGACTGCAGCCCGAAATTCGTAAAAGACCCGACCATCCCCGTCATGAGGACGCCGATGTGAAGCAGACCAAAGTCATAGGGAACCAGCAGCCGAAGCAGAATCGGCAGCCTGATAAAGTTCAGCAGGAACATGAAACCTCGCAGACCTATCAGCCAGACCCCTCCCTTGACCGATCTACCGTAGACATCCATCTGCAAATCGCCGTCGCCCTCTGAATTTTTCAAATCCTGCTGCATGACTCCAGACTATATCACCTCTACCGGCTCGCTTCAAGACTGTTCTGCTGAGTCAAAAACAGCCTGTTGGTTGCTGTCAACGCGTAACTGTGCCGGAAACCACAGCAGCGACAATCTTCGATTTGGACCTGCATCGAACAAAAACCTGTAAACAAGATCAACTCAACTGCCGAATACTACTTGATGCGGAGAAGAAACGCTGCTATAATTCGCCTGCAAACCAGCTTCAAGGACAGATTAGTCTTTAATGTGGAATATTGCCCCGACAGTCATGGCATATCTGGATATAGCTGTTCCGCGACACATGGACGGGAAAGTCATGCGCGGTCAAATGTAGCTCTTATAACATAAACGGCACATGACATGCATCTGAACAGGGGGATCGCTTCCACAAGCGGTTCAACTTTCTTCAAAAAGCGTGCCATCGAATCGGGGCAAAACATTGGCACCAGACCACCGTACGTTGATTTCTCGACCACCCCCCCGCATTGCCTGATCCAGCCGTTAAGCCGGTGAGGCGAATATGATTTTTCTTCATGTTCAATATGATACATGGACGTCTTCTCAATAATCTTTAATACAGGGTTATATCCGTTAGGCTCAACAATTACAGCTTCTTTAGCTATTTGGGCAATATTGGCGATGGCCTCTTTGGCGTTATAAAGATGGTGTAAAACGCCGCGAACGATGGCAACATCGTATTTCTTACCCAAAGCCTTCAGATCGTAAACATTTGCCACCTGAAAGGAAATCTCATCCAGCCCCTCGGATTTCTTCCTGGCCGATTCAATCGCCGCCTCAGCTGCATCTACACCCAGAATAAAACTTGGATTACTGTTCAATAAACCAATTGTATATGTACCGTCGCCGCATCCTATATCGATTATTCGTTTGTTCTGAAGGGAAGTCATTTCAGCCACAATGCTACTCAAACGTTGATTGGCAAGGTGGCAGGATAGCTTGTTGGTATGCGTATACCGATATCCCTTATTGCTTTGCACGTCTTCGTTGAACCTGGAGATATTCTTTTCTTGAGCCATTGCATTATACTTCCAAAAACCAACTGTCTTAAGAATTTCTATAACCTGTAACTGATATATTACCTGCCGGCAATGACACCGGCACAAGCCCAATACGAAGTCGCTTTGATGTCTCAATCAAATACTTTTTGAGTGTGTTTGGCATTGGAAGCATACGAGTCCAGTAATGAAGGGGATAGCGGTTCACCACACGTTTCACTTTAACATTTGTGAATCCAGCATTCTCCATTATAATTTTAAGGCTGACGGGAGAAAACAACTGCAAGTGCTCTATGTCCATTATTGGGGACCTGGCCCCGAGAACCTTACTGGACACCGCTCGAAAGTTGTGGCACACCAGCAGCCCTGCACCGCCGCTCTTCAAGTAGCCAAAGATGTCCCGACATAACTTTTGTGGATCGCTTAAATGTTCCAGTGTCTGAAAACACGTGATCAAACTGAATTTCCCGCCTTGATAGCATGACGAATCGAAGATTCCCTCACTGATCAACGACCGGATTTCAGGTTTTGCTGCCGCGATAGAAGCCCTGGATGGCTCGACGCCTTCAACCTGATCAAATCCGGAAGAGACCAGAACCTCCAGGAAAGCACCGTCGGACGTCCCAATATCCAGAGCACTTTCGAGATCGGGGAGTTTGCTCAGCATACTCGCCAACACACGCCCATATGTAAGACTTGCATAACCGGATTCATCGGCGCTCACGAATTCGGCCTCTTGATACTTGCTCGAAAGCGTGTTTTCAGCGGGTATTGGGCTTGCATAGATCAGGTCACATTTACCACAGAGCATTAGTCTGTAATGCGCATATTCCGGGATTTTGCGAGAGGCAAAGGAAAACTCGTCAAGCCGCTGTGCATCAAAGTTGGCTTCCGAGTAAACTTTGGAATTGCCAGCCGATCCGCAGAGTGGACATTGGCGTTCTGTCATACGCATGACTAATTCCTGGGATACTACTTTTCGTTTTCAGTTACAATGGAAGCATCTCTGATGCCTCCGCTCTTGATAATCGACGAGCGAATGAAAGGCGGCCGCCGCTTTACTTCTTCGAATATCTTGGCAATATATTCTCCCAAAATGGCGATGCCAAGAAGGTTTATAGAACCGAAAAACAAAATGACCAGCAGAACTGTCGTAAATCCTTTCGGGGCAAGGTCAGGCAATAATAATCTGGCCGCAATCTGCACAAGACCCAGAACAATCGCAACGAACAAAAAAGAGCAACCAAGAAAGCTCAATATATTCAAAGGTGTGTAACTGAACGACAGGATGCCTTTCTTGGCCCACCCGATATTCTTGAAAAAGCTGTTCGTTGTCTTGCCGAACATTCTCTCCGGTCTCACATAATCCACGCCCGTCTGCCTGAAACCGACATACGCGCGAACACCCCTGAAAAAGAAATCTCGTTCAGGGCATTTCAAAACATGCCGAACAACGGTTTTGTCCACCAGAGAGAAATCACCCGCGTCATGAGGGATTGATAAGTATGAGAAATAGTCGAAAATGCGGTAGAACAATTTATATGACCCTCGCATCAGCAGCGGCGCCTCGCGTTTGATTCGCTTGCCATAGACAACGTCATACCCCTGACGCCATTTTTCATAGAATTGAACAATCAATTCAGGCGGATCCTGCAAGTCGCCGTCAAGCAGCACACAACTATTCTTCGTAGCAATATCCATTCCGCTTCTAAAGGCCGCCTGAGAGCCGAAATTCCTTGAGTGCGAAATACCAACTACATGTCGGTCATTTGCGGTCAGGCCTCGAATGACCTCCTCTGAATCATCTGGACTGTTGTCATTTACAAAGATGATTTCGTAATCAACCTTAAGTTCCCTAAAGACCTTTGTTAAACGTTCGTACATGATCGGAATCGCCCGTACATCCTTGTAACAGGCTATTATTGCGCTGATACTGTGTCTGGTGTCCAACTCGAACTTCTTCGATGCTTTGTGATATGCTTCTTTGTCTTCCAGCTTCCGATACCAATCCGTTGTCAATTCGAGGCCTTGGCGGAAATTCGTCTGAGCAGACCACCCGAAACGTTTTGTCACTTTGTCTGTGTTGGCAAACCAGTCAGGTACATCCCATTTTCGTTTCTCCATAGAAAAGACCGGTGGGTCGCCGATTCCAAAAACCTGGCGCGCGACTTCGGCGGCTTCTGCAATTGTTGTCTTCGTGCCGGTCCCGATGTTGAACGATTCTCCGTAATCGGCCTCTTCGATTGATATTGCGATATCTACAAAGACCTCACAAACATCGTCAATGTAGATGAAATCCCGGGAAATGTCCCCGTCAACAAAAGCCGGGTACTTGCCCTCTTCCCCTTCTTTTACGAGCGCAGGAATGAGCCGTGAAGAGTCCTCCAGTGGGCCGTAAACCGAGTACAGCCGCAGATTGGCGCAAGGCAACGCTCTCTTCTTGCCATAATAGTGCAGCAAATTGGCACAGGCAATCTTTGAAACGGCATAATCACTGTTCGGCATGGGGAGTTGATCTTCTTCGGGCCCCGAAGCGTTATCCCCATACTCGGAAGAACTTCCTGAATGGAGATAGCAGGTGATATCCCTGGCCGCGAGTTGATTCAGCAGATTCGCGGTAAGTACAAAATTTGTCTCGTAAATAAGCGAAGCATCTTTCTCAAAAGAATACGCTCCATAGGCCACACAATTCATAACCGTCCGGGGAGCAATGCTGTCCAGAAGGCCATTGAGACTGGAGTCAACCAGCAGGTCTACCTTGATGACATTTTTCTCAGGATAACCTTCCAATCGCCAGGCCGGATAGGACTGCGTGGTTGCAAAGACATCGCTTCTGTATTTGTAAATCATTCGAAAAAGATTCGCTCCCACAAAGCCACTGCCGCCCAGTATGAGAATTGGGCCCTGAATCTTCTTGATTTTCTCTTCCAGTTTCACATTACACCTCAAGCTCAGAGATTATTCCAGCAGGATCCAGGCCGCATTCTTTCCTGTGAAAGACCTGCGATCCATAGAGAGAAGAAACATAACCCAAAGCACATTTATGACTGAATTTCCTGAAAGAAATCCCTCTCGTCAGGAGATAATGTGGCAGCATTTGTCCGACCCCACCCTGGGAGACATGTTCCTCGACAACAAACAAATGCCCCGATTGTTGAAGATCCTGCACAAATTCGTCAGGAACAGTTGAGTTTTCGAGAGGCAATTCCGTAAGCACCCAGACATTGGGCCTTACTCGCTCTTCAAGATTTCCCAAGGCCCCGATAATCGGTCCGGCCAACGGTCCCACAATAACCATGACACATCCACCTCCCGACAATAGTCGCCGCCATGGAGCATAGTCAGGCAAAACCAGATCCTTGGGTTTTTCACATCGCCCAAGACGCAAATACACTGGATGGGGAAAACCGAGAAGACGCCGAGTCATTGTGGACACATCCGAGGCAAATGCTGGCACCAGAACATGCATATTCTCGAGAGTCAGTATGACACCATAGTCTTCGAGGGCATGATGTGTGGCCCCCATGACACCGTAACCGTAACCGCCGCCGTTTCCGACAAATTTGACGGGGAGATCATGCATGCAGACATCGTTTCGTATTTGTTCAAAGGCGCGGGCGTAGATAAACGGTGCAATGCTGTATACCCAGGGACTGAGACCTGACATCGCCAACCCGGCCGCCACCGAGATCATATTCTGTTCGGCGACTCCCGCATTTATAAAACGTTCACCAAGAACATCCCTCAAAGGCTCCAGCGCCATAAACCCCAGGTCTCCCGTAAGAAATACCAGACCTGCATCGCCGGCGTGTTCAACCAAAGTTTCACAAAGCACGCGTCTCATGATCCGTTTATCTCTTCTAATGCTTGTTCGTATTGTTCTGCTGAAACAGGCAAGTAATGCGACTCCAGCTTATTTTCCATAAATGAAACGCCATGCCCCTTGACCGTGTGGGCTATTACAGCCCTTGGGCCCGGTACATCTTTCGAAAATGCTTCGGCAATTTCCTCAATACTGTGGCCGTCGATTTCCTCTACATGGAGTTTGAACGACCGAAATTTCTCTATGAGCGGTTCAAGATCAGCGACTTCTTTCGTCGTCCCAAACCCCTGCAATTCATTACAATCCACAATGAACGTCAATCGTTCCAGACGATTCTGCACGGCAAAAATCACAGCCTCCCAGTTGGAGCCTTCATTCCATTCGCCGTCGGACATCAGGCAAAAAATTCGTCCCGGCTCAGATTTCAGATTCTTGCCAAGCGCCAGACCGGCAGACAACGGAAGTCCGTGACCAAGACTGCCGGTGGCGCATCGAATCTCCGGAAGCCAGTTAGGAGCAGGATGACCACTCAACTTTGTGCCCTCTCCATGGAACCGGCGAAGGTCCTCATCTCTTAGCTTGCCAAGCGACCAGAGGGTAATGTAAAGCGCGCCCACACTATGGCCTTTTGAAAGAACAAAAACGTCATTTTCATTCAACACATGATGGTGAAGATAAACAAGCAGATCGAGCGCAGACAGGTTGCCACCAATATGCCCTACGCCACTTTCATAGTGCATCTTCAAGAGTCTTGCTTTGGCTTTGCGAATGATTTCTGAAACAGCTTCCACCGTGTATCGGCCTCAGTAATTCACCCTGAATTTCCCATATAACACTTCATATCTTAGCTCAGTTACCCGACACGTCGGCACCGTGTCACCTTTGATACAGTATACCAAAACCGCCCCCAAAATTCAAGAGTTCAGGCCTCATTTTTCAAACATTTTATCAGAAATAACAGCAAGAACACGAATTTGGCAACTGATTTTCACTTATTGGACGTATCTCAACCAACTTGAAGCCGCAAAATGCGAGGTTCAGCAACAGGGCTATCTCTCGACGGGCTTAACTCGGTAGAGCCTGAAATTTGCCTGCGATGAAGTGAACAACGCCTCAAAATATCGCTCGGCAAGATCATCGCCTATATTGTCGCAACGCTCCACGATATACAGGTCTTTCCCCGCAAGAGTGTCGGCTATCTGGCGGTGATTTAACGAATGGTCACGGCCAAAAATACCGTCAGCAATCGTTTTGCGCCGCTCATAGAGCGCTTGGTCGTATCCATTGTAAAAATCGAGATCCCTCACCGTCAGCCCGTAGCCCATTCTTGACTGATCGTCGGGCCGGTCAAGAGCGACCCATAGGCCTCGCCGGGCGAAAACGGGCAGCTTCCACTGCGTGTCGATGAAAGCACTTTTAGTGGTGGTATTCTTCTTAATCCATTGGTAAAAGGCATCTTCCTCGGCATCCGAGACATGTATGTCAATGCCCTTTTCTTCAAAATAGATTCCCCGTTTGTAATAAAGCAGAGGCGCATTTCCTGTGGCTTTCAGTTTCTGGCTCAAGTCGGCATACGAAGGATAGAGACACAGCAGCAGCAGAATGAAAAGGACGATCATGGGCAGACGCTGCCCGATGGCGTAAAGCGCTACCCCTCCTACGATGCCAATCGTCGCCGCCGCTAACAGATAGAACTTGTACTCGCCCCGGTACCAGGAATGGACAAAGAAATAGGATGCGGTCGTCGCTGCGGCGATGGCGAGGACTATCGCAAAAGACTGCTTGTCGAGATTCTTGAGCAGCCATCGCCGGCAAACAAATATCAATACAAGCAGCGGGCCCAGACCGACCAGGAAGTTCGCCATGTTCTCTCCGGCGGCATAGATATTAAAGAGTTGCACGTTCTGGCCTACCGCGGCGGTGGTCGAGAACACGTAGCCGCCCACCGAAAGACACGCGACCACGCTGACAAGTAACAGAACAAAAAGGGGCCTGTAGGACAGCCCGAACCAGCCGGTCCCGCCCAAAACAACCCGGAGAAAGCAGATGGCCAGGACAGCAGCGACCATGCCCGGTAGAAAAGCTACGTAAAAGAAGCCGCACCCTGCCAGAGAAACGGCTATGACCATGCCGAAGAGCCAAGGCCTTTTATCCTGAAAGAGTCGGATTAGGGCGTAAACGAAAAGGAAGAAGAAAACCAGGCCTATCGGAACAGCGTTGAGATTTGAAAACTTCCAGAAAGCAGGGGTCGCCTTGTTTTCTGCATGGGCCAGGTGGAGCAGGCCTCCAAGCAATGTCAGGATTTTCCTGCTGAAGACAGTTGTGCCGAAGATGGCGATCACTGCCGAGAAGAGATTGGCTTTATGATTGTTAATCAACTGCCGGGATATCCGGTGGACAAGGAAGATGACCAGTCCCAGGGAAACCACATTCACCGCAGCATAAGAATAGAAAGGAGTGATGTTGAATATCCTCGACAGCATTGCGACCAGCCAAGGCGTCCCCCAGGGATAGTGAGCCGGATATCCGGCAAAATAAGGGTCCCCCGGCGGCACAGAGCCGTTTAGGATCTGATAGACGATGCTGCAGCGAAAAAGGCCGTGTTTTGAATAGACCCTGAAATTGGGATTCAGGAAATACATCATTACGAGAATCGCCATGCCGAAAAAAACAAGCCAAATGACGTTGAACGCTTTCTCCGAGAAAACAAGCCTGTATAAAACTACGGCCATTCCAAAGCACACGGAGACCATCAGAGTCAGCCTGAAGAAAACACCGTCGCCTATTTGCTGATAATGCTCGACGGGATACTTATGCTGAAACTGGATCAGGTTTTGAAGCGTCTCCGGGCCTTTGCCGTCATATATGGCCTCAATGAGAATATGGCCGAAGCACTCGTGAACAATCCACCCAACAATCAGCGCCCCCAGAAAAACCAGGGCCGTAACAGTCACAAGGCGATCTCTTTTCGAACACGTCTTGGTCTTGTTTGTCAATTCTTGTTCCATGTTATGCACTTGATTCACTCAAACACATCGATACTACACCCGTATACGCTGCAATCGCAAAACGTAGCTAAAAGTTCCCGAACTCCGAAATTCAATCTGTAAACAGCAATACGGTATACACAACCATTTGTTCGGTCACGCATTATATGGATTCCGACGGTAGACGTCAACCATTGTGGCAAAATAGATTTGTTTTGCCCGCGGCAAGTGTCAGACTCGGTGCGGATAACGCTGTAAAGATTGGGTGGATCAGCAACATTTTTTCTGTAATTTTTTTTTCATGCCATCTTGTATCATCCGGTATCATGCTGTGTCAGTTAGTGCCACACCTGTTTTGGCTGACATTTCTCCTCTGTACACCTCTACTGTCGACTACCATGCAATAAGTCTTGTACGTGATTTATACAACTCATGATTGCCAATAGCCAATAGCTGACAGCGAAAAACAACTTGAAGCAAACAGAAAGAATGCACTACATTCTACGGGGCCACGCACCGCCGAAGGTAAGGCCATTGTCTCCGGCACGGTTTCAGACCCCCTCGAATCGTTATCGATGGTGAATACGCAGACGAGACCATTTTTACCAAACAAACCCATTTTGATCCGTCCACTGATGACCCGCTTCCAGCAAATATGCCACCTGTCCGATCCCTCGGCGACGTCGTCGCCGCTGATCTCAGGGGTGCAAATA
>JAGHBX010000284.1 GCA_021160785.1 Planctomycetota bacterium
GCTCGCTTCGAGTTGGATCAGTATATCAATCTTCGGCCTGTGAAGTTGTTTCCGGGTGTGGAGTGTCCGCTGAAGGACAAGACTCCTGAGGATATCGATTATGTTGTCGTTCGTGAGAATACCGGCGACGCTTACACCGGCGCGGGCGGTTTCACCCTGAAGGGGACGCCCCACGAAGTTGCTGTTCAGTCAGCGGTCTATAACCGCTTCCAGGTCGATCGCTGTTTGAAGTATGCTTTCGAGTATGCCCGCAAGCACGGCAAAAAAGCCCGCGGCCTTGGCGATGAGAATACCTTAGGCCTGGTCGGTAAGACAAATGTGCTGACTTACATCTACGACCTGTGGGAACGTGCATTCCATGAGATGGGCGAGAAGGAATTTCCGGATATTCGCAGGGATTACTACCATGTCGACGCGACGTGCATGTGGATGGTGAAGAATCCGGAATGGTTCGATGTTCTTGTTACAGGCAATCTGTTCGGCGATATCATTACCGATCTCGGGGCGATGACACAGGGCGGCATGGGTATCGCAGCCGGCGGCAATATCAACCCGGAGGGCGTGAGCATGTTCGAGCCTATCGGCGGAAGCGCGCCGAAATACACGGGCAAGGGCGTGATCAACCCGTTAGCTGCGATTTGTGCGATGCAGATGATGTTGGAGACGTTGGGCCAGGAAGCCGCGGGCGCGAAAATTGAAGAGTCAGTAAAGACCGTGACCGGTACGAAGCTGAAATCGTTAGCTGCCGGCCGGATGGGTTATTCGACGAGTGAAGTTGGCGATATGGTTGCTGAGATGGTGGCCGGTTAAGTTTTATTGGAATCGCCTTCGGCGAGGCTATTTCAGTGGATTCCTCCGCTTCGGCCCTTCGGGCCTTCGGTCGGAATGACATATTAATGGGCTGATCGTGAGAGAAAGGGAGGCAGATAATGCGTACACGGGAAATTGCCGGGTTATTGGCGGTGGTTTGTTTTGGGCTGATTGTTGGTTATTGTCAGGGGGCAGGCGTTGCGGGAAACCTGATGCGGAACGCTTCGTTTGAGAAGGCCCGGGACGGCAAGCCCGTCGAGTGGGGGACGCAGAAGTGGTCGGGCGGCGGCAAGTTCGAGTATGCCGGGACAGGGCGGACAGGCAAGGCGAGCGTGATGATTTCTTCGGAGGCCGGCGGCGATATCGGCTGGATGCAGTCTGTGGCGGTCAGGTCCAACACCAGGTACAGGCTGTCCGGGTGGATCAAGTGCGAGAATCTTAAGCCCGGCAGCGGCAAGGGTGCGCTGCTGAATATCCATAATCTCCAGCCGGCTCAGGCGCCGTCGATAAGCGGTACTAAGGACTGGACACAGGTGAGCACCGTATTCGACACGGGCGCGAGCCGCCAGGTGCAGATTAATTGTCTGTTCGGCGGCTGGGGCAGGTCTACGGGCAAGGCTTGGTACGACGATATAAGTCTTTGTGCCGTGTCGGACAAACCGCAGATGCTTTATACCGACGACTCTTACGGCAGGCTCTTTGCCAAGGACCCCGATGTGGTCCGCTTCAAGGGCAAGTACTACATGTACTATTCGATGCGTCGGGGCGACAAGGGCATTGCGGTGGGCATCGCGCAAAGCGACGATCTTGTCAAGTGGGCCAAGGCCGGTGAGATCCTGCCGAAAGAGGACTATGAGAAAAAGGGTCTTGCCGCTCCGGCGGCGATTGTATTGGCAGGCAAGATTCATCTTTTCTACCAGACTTACGGCAACGGTCCGAAAGACGCCATCTGTCATGCCGTATCGACGGACGGGATCAACTTTGCACGCGACAAAACGAATCCTGTCTTCAGCCCGACTGGCGTGTGGAACTGCGGCCGGGCAATCGACGCCGATGTTGTCGAGCATGACGGCAAGCTGCTCTTGTACTGGGCGACGCGCGATCTGCGCTACAGGGTGCAGATGGTGGGCGTTTCGTCTGCGCCGATAGATTCGGATTACGGACGGGACAAGTGGAAGCAGCTTTGTAAAGCACCGATCCTTAAACCAGCATTGTCGTGGGAAAAGAGGTGTATCGAGGCGCCCGCGGTGGTTAAACACGGCGACAAACTGTTCATGTTCTACGCCGGAGCGTACAACAATGAGCCGCAGCAGATCGGCTGTGCGGTCAGCGACGACGGGGTTTCATGGAAAAGGCTCAGCGACTATCCGCTGCTTCCAAACGGCGCAGAGGGTGAGTGGAATTCGAGCGAGTCGGGTCATCCGGGTGTTTTTGTCGATGACGACGGCAAGGCGTACCTGTTCTTCCAGGGCAATAACGACAGGGGCAAGACGTGGCGCCTTTCGAAGATGGCGATCGGCTGGGCCGACAACGAGCTGTATCTTGTCAGGCCGAGAGACGCCAAAGAGTTCCATTTGCGAAAGACTATACAATCGAAGGTTACTGTGGATGCGGGCAAGACTACCGAGCCGATTTCCAAGTATATTTACGGCCAGTTCATCGAGCATTTGGGCCGATGTATTTACGGCGGGATATGGGCTGAGATGTTGGAGGACCGCAAGTTCTATTACAAGGTTCCGGCGGACGGAGCGATCTGGAAAAAGACCGGCGCCGGCGCGCAGGTTCTTGCGCGATCGCCCTGGAAAGTCGTCGGTCCCAAAGGTTGCGTTGAAATGGTCAAGGAGGAGTCTTACGTGGGCGACCAGACGCCGCAGATAACGCTTGCAGGCGACGGGTCCGCCGCCGGTATTGCACAGGGTGAATTAGGTCTTGTCAAGGGCAAGGAATACACCGGGCGGGTCGTTATTGCAGGTGACGCCAAGGCTGGGCCGATCAAGGTGAGTCTTGTCTGGGGCGACGGGGGGGGGGATCGCCAAACGGTGGTGATCGACAAGATTACAGATAAGTTTAAGAAATATCCGTTTATGCTCAAGGCCGGCGCATCGACTGATAACGGCGTACTGGAGATCACAGCAGCGGGTAAGGGCGGGTTTTCGATAGGTACTGTTTCGCTGATGCCCGCCGACAATATCCGCGGCTGGCGAAAGGACACTGTCAAGCTGATGCAGGAGCTGAACTCGCCGGTCTATCGCTGGCCGGGCGGCAACTTTGTCAGCGGTTATAACTGGAAAGACGGCATCGGCGATATTGACAAACGCCCGCCGCGAAAGAACCCCGCCTGGACGGGCATCGAGCACAACGATGTCGGCATCGACGAATATATCTTCCTTTGTCGGCTGCTCAAGACGGATGCGTTTATTACGGTCAATACGGGGTTGGGCGGTGCTGAGATGGCCGCCGAAGAGGTCGAATACGCCAACGGTTCGGTGGATACGCCGATGGGTAAATTGCGGACGGAAAACGGTTACGCCGAGCCATATGATGTCAAGTGGTGGGCGGTCGGCAACGAGATGTACGGCGGGTGGCAGTTGGGACATATTCCGCTGGAAGATTACGTCAAAAAGCACAACAAGGTGGTTGAAGCGATGCGGGCGGTCGATCCGGACATCAAGCTGATCGCCGTGGGCGCCGTCGGCAAGTGGAGCGAGCAGATGATGACGCATTGTGCCGATCATATGGACCTGATCAGCGAACACTTTTACAACCGCAATAAGAATGATCTGCTCGAACACGTCAGGCAGATACCAAATAATGTCAAGCGAATCGCCGATGCTCATCGCGGCTATCGCAAGCGATTCGACTCGCTCAAGGGCAAGGATATTCGGATCGCTCTTGACGAGTGGAACTACTGGTACGGGGCGCATGTCTTCGGTGAATTGGGGACGCGGTACTTCATGCAGGATGCGCTTGGGGTGGCGGCTGGGCTGCATGAGTATTTCCGCAACAGCGATATTATCTTCATGGCCAACTACGCCCAGACGGTCAATGTCATCGGCTGTATCAAGACCACGAAGACGGCCGCCGCCTTTGCGGCGACCGGCCTGCCGCTGCGGCTTTACAGGAACCATTTCGGTGTAACGCCTGTTGCGATCGAGGGCGATTACGGCAATCTCGATATAGCCTGCGCCTGGACCGAAGACAAGAAGAAGCTGACCGTCGGCATCGTAAACGCCACTATGGAAAAGCACTCGATCAGCCTGGACGTTCAGGGCGTGAGTCTTTCGGGCGATGGGTTAATGTATGTCATCGAACACGAGAACCGAATGGCGTACAATGAGCCGGGCAAGGAGCCTCAGATTGCGATTAACAGATATGCTGTTTCCGATGCCGGCAAACTTATCTCGCCGCCGATTAGTATTGTAGTTTATGAGCTGCCGGTGAAATAACCGCAGGGACGGTGGGGCAAGCCCCACCAGGATTGCCGAAAGAAAGAGTGTGCGTGTGAGAGATGCCTGCTAATCTGACACCTGAGTACAAAAAGGCCGATGAGTGGTTCAGAAGCGCCTCTTCGGACGATGAGAAGATTCTGGCCCTCGAGGAGATGCTGCGCACGATTCCGAAACACAAGGGCACCGAGCACATGCGGGCCGACCTCAAGAAGCGGCTCAGCAAACTGCGGGCGGTCCCGGCGGGCGGCAAAAAGGCCGGGGCAAAACATGTCGATGTTTTTCATGTGCCCAAGACCGGGGCCGGGCAGATCGCGATGGTCGGCATGCCCAACTGCGGCAAGAGTTCCATCGTCGGGGCACTGACCAAGGCGAAGGTCAATATTGCCGACTATCCCTTTGCCACCGACAAACCTGTTCCGGGCATGATGATGTTCGAGGACGTGCAGATCGAGCTGGTGGACACGCCACCCATTACCGTCGATTACGCCGCAGGCGGACAGGTGGGTACGTATCGCGGCTGCGACATCGTCGCAATTGTGATCGATCTGGCGGGCGAGGTGTTGGAGCAGATGGAAGTTGTTCTGAGCTATCTCGAATCGCATCATCTGCTCATTGACGAAACGACCGAGGCCACGGATGCAAGCGGCAATGCGTTGGGCAAGAAGACATTTGTCATCTGCACCAAATGCGACATTGCAGCCGAAGGCACGATGGAGACGCTGAAGGAGCTTTGCGATAAGCCTTTTGAATTCATCGAAATATCGGCGCAGACGGGTCAGGGGCTTGACAAACTAGCCGAGCTAATCTACCGGCTGCTGGATATCGTCCGCATATACGCCAAGAAGCCGGGAAAGCCCGTGGATATGAAGGATCCGTTTACGCTGAGCCGCGGCTCGACGGTGACGGACCTGGCGTGCAAGGTCCATCGGGAATTAGCCGAGAAGCTCAAGACCGCACGGGCATGGGGCGCCGAAGGCGTCCACGACGGCCAAAACGTCCCCCGCGACCATGTGCTCGCCGACAAGGAAATCATCGAGTTGCATTTTTCATAGAGGTCAACGGGATTTTGGCTTGAGGGTTTTGTTGAAGAATTTGTTTACCATCCTGTCGACTTCGGGGTCTTTGAATCCGTGGCCGCCGTTTTTTACCGTGTGGAATTTTGCTTTTACTTTTGCTTTGGTCAGGGCTTCGTAAAGGATTGCGCTCTGGTTGATGGGGACGAGCGGGTCCCTGTCGCCATGGACAATCAAAAACGGTGGATCGTCTTTGGTTACGTATGTGATTGGGTCGGCGTTTTTGACCGCCTCTTTGGCCTCCTGGACCGGTCCGCCGACGAGTTTTGCCTCCGGGGAGTCGGCCGAGTCGTGATCCATGGTGCTTGGGAAGCTGCTCATTTTGGCAAAGTTGGTCGGGCCGAAGAAATCGCAGACGGCTTGCACTCGGCTTGAGTATTTCAGGTTGGATCCTTTGTCGAACTTTTTGACATCGCCGGTTGTTCCGAGCAGCGCTACGAGGTGGCCGCCGGCCGAGGAGCCCCACACGCCTATTCGGTCGGGATCGATATTGTACGCTTTTGCGTTTGCACGGAGATATCGGATCGCGGCCTTGCAGTCGATGATCTGGGCGGGAAAGATCGCATGTTGGCTGAGGCGGTAGTTTATGCTTGCGACGACAAAGCCCTGTTCAAGAAACCGCGTCGCACGACATCTGTCTTTACTGCCCCCCCGCCATGCACCGCCGTGAACCCAGACGATCAGCGGCAGCGGCTTAGGCTCACCCTGCTGCTTCGGCACGTAAATATCGAGCTTGTGCCGCTCGTGGCCGTTTGGAACATACTCCAGATCGCGAAAAAGCTCAGAGCTTTCGGGCAGGAAATATCGAATCTGGTTTACGCTCCATTGGGGTACTTCCAGGCCGTCGTGTTTCAACAGCGTCTCAAACCACTTCTGCGCCATGACCTCGGCGCCGAGATTGTTGGGGTGAACTTTGTCGGCGGCAAAGGCCTGCGGGTATCGTTCTTTGGTCGGGGTCCACACGTCGGGGCCCGCGACAAGGCCCGGAATCCTGCGACGCATGAGTTCGGCAAGGGCAAGTCTTTCGTTGCCTATCTGCGGCTCCATCGGGTGTTTGTAGATGTGCATGGCGACGAAGACGAGGTCGGTGCCGTCTTTTTGAAGGAGCTTTACATACTTGGCGATTGCATCGGCGCCCTGTTTTATCCGGTCGGCGTCGTTTTTGTCGGCTATGCCTGTTGTTCGCTCGCCGAAGACCCACTGGAGCGACTGCTGGGCAAGGACAATGGTCGGTGTGTCTTTAGCCTGCTTGAGTTTGGGTCTCAAAACCTTTACCCATGCATCGCGCGGCCGGCCGGTTTTTACGTCAATCCATTTTGCAATGGGCGTGCCGCCTTTGGTGGCGCCCACGACGCTTATGAGGCGTTTGCCGTCGGTGAAACGGTCGAGCTTCTTCTGCAGCAGGGCAGGCCATTTGAAGGAGGTTGAATAGCCGTTGACGACGATGGTCTTTTTCCCGCTGTCGAAGATTTTTGCTTTCTCAGCGAAAGCGACGGCAGTATTGACCACCAGGGCGAAAACCACGAGCAGTTTTGCGATATTGGATTTTCTTTTTAACATGATCGGTCCTCCTTTAAGCCAATATATCCTTCTTCGGATGATTGGTCTTATCTGATTTTCAGGGTTGCCAGTGCGAGTACTGCGAAGCCTGCCGAGAGGAGCCAGAATCTTACTACTACCTGTGGTTCTGACCAGCCTGCCAGGTGGAAGTGGTGGTGTATTGGCGCGCAGCGGAAGAGTCGTTTTCCTCCGGTGTATTTGAAGTAGCCGACCTGGAGTATTACGCTCATTAGTTCCATTACGAATACGCCTCCGACGATGAAGAGGAGTATTTCGTTTCTGGTTACTACGGCGCCATATCCGACGGCTGCGCCCAGGGGCAGCGAGCCGATGTCGCCCATGAAGACCTGGGCAGGGTGACAGTTGAACCACAAGAAGCCTAAGATAGCGCCTGCAATCGCAGCGAAAAATATCGACAGTTCGCCCGCCTGGGGGATATGCGGGATGAGCAGATACCTTGCCCATGTTCTCTCGCTGGCGCCTAACATTTTCTCGGATGTCAAGTAGCACAGTACGACAAGGGTTGCGGCGACGATACCTATGCAGCCCGAGGCCAGGCCGTCCATGCCGTCGGTGAGATTGACGGCATTGCTGGTTGCCGAGATGTAGAGCACTACCATTATGGCGAACACCAACTGGTTGAGCGGTATTCCGTATTTATAGAATGGAAGCCAGAACATTTTCGCGTCTTCTATATCCGACTTTGCAAAATCGGAGTAAAGGAACATCGCGATGAGGACGGCGCCTCCGAACTGGAAGAGGAGTTTTTCCCATGCTCTCAGCCCGTCCCTGTTTCGATGATGAGTTTTTGCGGTGAGCTTGAGCCAGTCGTCTGCGCCGCCGATTCCGCCGAACCAGACGATGATAAACAGGGCCTTGTGAATGAACGGATTGTCGAGCCTGGCCCACAGCATTACCGAGCCGATGATTGCAAGCAGGATCATCAGCCCGCCCATGGTCGGCGTATTGGCGCGTTCCCGCATCAGCTCATTGAGGGCGGTATGGTGAAATTCGGGCCTGTCGCCGATCTTCATGCGGACAAGCCAGCGGATAATTTTGGGGCCGGTGAAAAACGCGATCACAAGACTGGTCAGTAAAGCCATGAGACAACGGAAGAGCAGATCCTGGAAGCCGGGCAAGGCCATGGCGCTGTACCCGAAAGTCTCTCGCAAGTACTCCAGTAAATAGTAAATCAACTTCCTTGCCTCTCAATTGCCTGTTGGACACCCGCGGTTTGGCCGGGCGGGTCAGGAAAACAGTTCCTGTAGTTTCTCGACCGCTTTTTCGAGCCGGGCGCTGCGTGAACCTTTGATCAGGATTATATCGCCGCGGCGTATAATATCCACAAGATTATTACACAGGCCGTTTGTGTCGTCGAATTCGAAGCACTCGAACTCGCCATCGGCTTTTTCCTGTGCGGCGTGTGCGGTCGTGCGGGCAAATGGCCCTGCCGTCAGGAGGACATCAACGCCCGCAGAGGCGATGAGTCGGCCCAGCCGGTCGTGGTGATGTTGGCTTTTTTCGCCGAGTTCGGCCATTTGTCCGCAGATAAAGACAGCCCTGCCCGGTCCGGCGCGGGCGATTTGGATCAGGCAGTCGACGGCATTTTTCATGGACGCGGGATTGGCGTTGTAGCAGTCATTTATCACCGTCAGGGGGCCCACTTTGCTGATCTCCAGACGCATATCGACGGCAGCGCAGGTTTTTACCGCCCGGGCAAAATCGTCAACCGAGAGCCCGGCATATTTGCAGACCGCCCATGCGGCAAGGGTATTTTCCAGGCTCGCTGAGCCGGCAAGCGGTACGTCGACGGTCTTGCCTTCCACCGACAGTTGTCCGGACATGCCGTGGCTGACGAAATCCGAACCGGCGATGTCGCAGTTGGGCGACTTGCCGAACGTTGCGTATGACACGCCGAGGTCTCGGCAGTGGTCAACAAGCTCTTTGAAATCGCCGTTGATAAGCAGCACCGCCTTGGGCGCGAGTCCTTCGCCGATGGAGGCCTTTTCTTTGACGATGTTTTCAATACAGCCAAAACCGGCCAGGTGGGCAGGATAGATATTGGTTACCAATGCGATATCGGGTTGCGCAATCTGCGTAAGGTATGATATCTCCCCCGGTGCGTTGGAGCCGATTTCGACAATGAGAAACTCATGTTCGGGCTCTGCCGCGAGGATGGTCAGCGGCAGGCCGATATTGTTGTTGAAACTCTTCGGCGATTGGTGACATTTGAATCGCTCTTTGAGCGCGCCGAACACGAGCTGCCTTGTGGTTGTTTTGCCCGCCGAACCGGTAACGGCGATGACTTTCGCCGGTATCTGCCTGCGATACCATCGCCCAAGATCACCTAATGCTCTTATTGTGTCATCGACTCTCAGGACGGCGGCTTTTTGCGATTGAAAACTTTTTTGTGTTATTACACAGCGTGCCCCTTTTTCAACGGCTTGGTCGAGAAAATCATGGCCGTCGAAGTTGTCTCCTTCAATGGCAAAGAAACAGTCCCCGGGTTTTACGGTTCGGGAGTCCGTACTGACTGCCGTAATAACCGCGTCGGCGTGCGCTGTCGCGTCCGAACAGGCGTTCATATTCGGGATGCGTTTTTTCAGGACATCAACAAGTTGGGCGATACGAGTAGGTTTCATATGTTTTGCAGGCACTGCCGGGCGAAGTTTCTGTCGTCGAAATCTATTTTTTCCGTTCCGATGATTTGATAGGTTTCATGGCCTTTTCCGGCCAACAGGACAATGTCGCCGGGTTCGGCAGAGGCGATCGCCTGTTCAATCGCCGTGTGCCGGTCCGGCTGGACCGTGATATTTTCGGCATTGGGGTCGGTGAAACCTGCGACAATGTGTTCGATGATTGTGTCGGCGTCTTCGGTTCGCGGATTGTCGCTGGTTACAACGATTCGGTCGGCTAATTCTTCTGCGACTTTGGCCATTCGAGGCCTTTTGGTCTTGTCCCGGTCGCCGCCGCAGCCAAACAGCACGATCAGCTTGTTCTTCGTCAACGTTCTGAGCGTGTCGAGCACATTTTTCAACGCATCGTCGGTATGGGCGTAATCGACTAATACGGTAAAGTCCTGTCCGCATTCGACCGCCTCCAGTCTGCCGGGGACCGCCTTCAACGATGACAGGCCTTTTGCGATGGTCGCCAGATCAAAACCCGCCGCTAAACACAGGCCCGCCGCGGCAAGGTGATTGCTGATGTTATGCCTTCCGATCAGACTCGTTTGGACCAGCTCCTGCTGGGCGTCGAAAGAAAGCGTAAAAAGTGTGCGGTCGGCATCCATCGCATTGATGTGCGCGGCGATGTTTTCGTCCGTATCGATGCCGTACCAGAACACTCGCGTTGTGATGTTCTGTGCGATCTGGCGGGCGGCGGGCGATTCGGCATTGAGGACCGCGGTGGCATGACAGGGCAGTTGCGTAAAAAGACGCATCTTGGCGGCGAGGTATTCTTCGGCTGTTTTATGGTAATCGAGGTGATCGCCGGTAAGGTTGGTAAAGGCGGCCGCGGTGAAGTCCACACCGGCTAATCGATTCTGGCTCAGCGCATGGCTGCTGGCTTCGGTGACCATGAACTCGGCGCCGTCGTCTGCCATTTTTCGCGCGAGTTGGGCAACAGCCAAGGCGTCTGGCGTTGTAAGCGTCGCATCGGCGGCGACGGTTCCGGTGTCGTAGACAATGGTTCCGATCAAACCGCATTTGGCGCCCGCCGTCTCGATAACCGAGCGAACAAGGTAGCTGACCGTGGTCTTGCCGTTGGTTCCCGTGACCGCCAGATTCGTCAGTTGTGCCGAGGGATTGCCGAAACTCTGCTGGGCGAGCAGACCCAGCGCCGAGGCGCTGTCGGCAACGACGACCACATCGTCGCCGGTGCACCCGGCGGGTTCCTGACAGACGATGTAAGATGCCCCGTTTTCCCGGGCCTGGGCAATAAAATCATGCCCGTCGGCATGCGTGCCCTTGACCGCGACGAAGATATCGCCGGATCCTACACGGCGAGAGTCGGCGCAAATCGCCCCCTTAAAGGACGGCGAGCCAACCATCGCCAGAAGTCGAGTGAATGTCATAGGCCGCTCCATAATTTATCAAAAGCGGTTAAGTACCGGCCCGCCATTGTAGCCAACTGTTGCTTCGGCGACAAGGGCTTTGTGCGTCCAGTTATTTATTCAGGGCCCCGGCCTGCCGCTAACGACGCACAGAGGAGTTCGGCATCGTTGCGGATATAAATATGTTTGTAAGCGTATGCAGGATGCGACCAGCAGACGCCGCCTCGCTGTTTCAACTGGCCAGTCGTGGGCTCGATGAGCTTTGTGCGGCTGATCTCCTCGAAACCCGCCGGAGTCAGCCTGCTTATCAGAAGTTCTCCGCGTTCATTAAACATCCAGATTTTGTCGGCGTTTTTTACCATGTGGATATTGGACCATCGCGCCCCGGGCACGGCGGTCAGGTCCTCCCATACGCAGTCGCCGGTTTCTTTCCACACACCGTCGCGATCGGGACCGCGCCACTGCGGCCAGTCGTCGGCAATAACGCTACCAACGATAACGACAACAAAAACAAACGATACAAACCGATTCATCATATTCTCCACGGCGCTCTCATTCCGCGCGAGCGCAGGCGATTGGCCGCGGCGTCATTTAGGAACTCTTCTTTGATCGGGTCCCACTTGAGGGACCGGCCTAACTTGTATGCGATAATTGTCAGATGCCCTAATGATGCGCCGCGATGACCGATCTCTTCGCTGCAGCTTGGTTTCTGCCGCGAGCGAATGCACTCAAACCAGTTGGCGTGATGGTTGCTGGGATTGATATGTTGCGTCTTTAGCTTCATCTGCTCGAAAATTCCCGCAGGTTCGCCCTCGATGTCTCCGCCCGTCGTCATTGACGTAATCCAGCCCTTCTCTCCGACGAATACTCCGCCGAAGTTGCCGGCCAGGCGGGCTGTTTTGGGAACCGCCTTGTAAACATCCTTTACCATGCCCCAGTGATCGACCAGGTGAAGGAGCGTGCCGTTGGCGTATTTGCAGGTAAGCGTCGGAAACTCGCCTGTACTCGGGTGGATGAACTCCACGGGCCCGCTTTCCTCCATGCCGAGGGCATATTGAATCACGTCTGCACTGTGGGAATGGTGCCACGTCACCGAGGCTGAGCCAAAATCCTCGCAAAACGACCACGGCACGACACCGGGCGTAGGGTTGGTATGATAGAGGCGGTTGTAGGAATGCCATGGGGCGGGACCAACCCACAGGTCCCAGTCCAGGCCTTCGGGTACGGGTTCTGCGGGCAGGGCGAAATTCAAGGGCACATAAGATTTGCCGTACCTGGCGACATTCATAACCTCGGCATAAGGCTTAAAACGCCCCGCCCCGATAAATCCGCCCAGGCTGGTCCACAGCGTAAAGACCTGTTTGACCTTGCCCAGGCCGCCGCCGCGGACAAACTCGACAACTCGACAGATCCTCGGGATCGAACGGTACTGGGTGCCCGTCTGGAAGATTCGTCCGTATCGACGCACCGCCTTGACCAGCTCGCGCCCCTGGCGAACCGTTATCGAGATCGGCTTTTCGCAATAGACGTCTTTGCCCGCCTTGACGGCGTCGATCGTCTGCAATGTGTGCCAATGGTCCGGCGTAACGATCACCACGGCGTCGATGTCTTTGCGGGCAATCAATTCGCGATAATCGTTGTACATCGTGCAGCCATGATCGGCGCCGTAGACATCCTTTACCCGCTGAAGCGCCTGCTCGCAGCGAAGGCGATCTACATCGCAGACGCCCAGCACCCGGATACCCTTATCCCCGACCAGCCGATTCAGATGGCCGGCGCCCATCACACCCTTGCCGATCAGGCCAACCGTAATGCGATCACTCGCCGGAGTCTTGCCGTCTGCGCCCAACGCCGAAGCCGGGGCAAAAACGGGCAGCGCCAGTGCTCCCGCTGCGCCTGCAACAAACCGGCGACGGGTAATATGGTCAATCGCTCTTTTGCAATTTTCTTTGGGCATCATGCTTCTCCTTGCTTTGCCGTTTCCAAACTCACCTTGTTAAAGAACTCAATACAGTCTGCTATCTCAGGCATTGAATCGTACCAGTCATAGGAATATTCCAGACCGAACATTGTCGGCGTAACTCCCAGCCGATGAATTTGTGCGATCAGGGCTTCCGTCCTGCCGACACCGGTTCCCCAGGGCACATCGTGGGCGTCGGGTCCTTTGGCGTGTAAATCGTGCATCTGAATCGTTATCAAACGCTTTCCGAGCTTCTTTACCGCTTCAATCGGATCAAGACCTGCGCGCATCCAGTATCCCACATCGCCACAGGCGCCGATGCGCGGGCTTCTGCCCTGGCAGACCTTGAGCACGCCTTCGGGCCGCCAGTAGACGGGCGATTGCTCGGGTCCGTGGTTGTGGATCGCCACATTAATATCATATTCATCGCAGAACTTCTCGATCATATCCAGTGATTCCGGTTTGGGTTCTGACATGAAGGTCTCGATGCCGATCTTCCTGGCGAACTCAAAGACCCTGCGACATCCGGCCTCGTCACCGGGTATCTCATGGAAGTAGTACGTCAGCATGCACACACCCGCCGAATCGAGCTTTAGCCGAATCTGTTTTAATTCGCTGTCGGTCAACCCGGGCTCGAAGTTCTTGTCGATATCTTTGCTGACCTTCTGGAAGCTCAAGCCGCCCATAAAGGGCAGACCAAGTTGGGCCGTCTTGTCGATCGCCTCGAATAGCGTATACTTGCAAAACGTATAGGCCTCGATCCCCAGCCGCCACCCTAATTTTTCCTGCGCCCGAATGGCAGGTGTGAGTTTCGCACTGGGTATTGTCGGAGCGGGCAGGTCGCCCAGCGCGAACTGTGCGGCGGCGAGATAGAACTCGAGCATCTTCGCATCCCGGAATACATAAGGATTGTGCGCGATGGTAGAGTGAAAAACACGCCCCCGCCCGTACCGTCGCACCCAGGCTAATGCATAATCGTCATCGGCACGTGTGCAATTCCCTCGCGGCTGACCTTCCCACTTCGTATTCTTCGTATCGATACTCAACAACACGCGGACCCTGTTGCGCGAATAAACTTCGTGATACCGGAAGAACTCATCGCGATACTCGAATCCCTCGCCCCCGAAACAGGTATTGACGGGATGGGTCGGATCGTCCAGTTTAATAAACACATGCTCGTCGCTGTCGCGATGGTTCGCCCCCCGGGCGCCTAACATCAGGCCGAACTCCAGCCAGTCTTCATGAGCGCCGGGCCAGCGGGTGAAGGCAACTGTCGTGCCGTGGACGCCCATGAGACCGCCGCCGGCGTAAACAAATTCTATGAGGTTTTGCCGCAGCGTCTCATCGGTGAAAAGATTGCCCACAGTATTGTTAAAAAACACAGCGTCGAATTTGCTGAGGCTGCTCCGCTCAAAAACAGTCGGGTCTTTGCTGATGACAGTCTCGAAAGCGCCTGTCCTTTTACCCATCAAAGTGAACGCCGTATTGGCGGTCGGAATCGAAGCGTGCCCGCCGTATCCGACATTAAGATCGAAAATCAAAAGCCGCCTCGGCTTGCGAGGCTTGACAAAGGCTTTGTCCGGGATCGCCGCGGCAATGCTGTCTTGCTGGGCGGATTGGGCCGTCAGAGGTCCACCCACAGCCAGCAAACCGGCAGCGGCAGCCGACTTGCCTACAAAATCACGCCGCGTGATCGGTCGCATCGGCATTTTTTCACCAACGAACTCCTGGTTATGGCTCATGTCCTGTTCCTGTAAAAAAACTCGTATGTGCTGATTCATCGAATTGAATTGTAGCGCAAATCCCGCAAAAAGGCAAGTCCCACCGCAGCATATCCGCCGACGGCGTCGGTCAGGGTGTCTGTGTTTTGGCACTTTACGGGCATATTGGCAGGAAAAGCATTTTTCCCGAATCTTAGCAATTAGTGTGCCTTGGGGCCCGATGTGGAATAAAATAAAGAAAAATTCTTATTTTTAACACCCGGCCGGAAAATGATGCGATATGTAAAGCACTCAAACACTTATGGGTTGCTTTGACAGCCAAGGGATAACGTGATACAATGAATATTCATGTGGGTCGGGATTTGACAAAAAGGTCTTTTTCTTAAGGTGATGCTGTTATGAGA
>JAGHBX010000121.1 GCA_021160785.1 Planctomycetota bacterium
CTACAACCGCATCCGCCGGCGCCGATTTGCTCTTGCGAAGAGCAAATCGGCGCCGGCGGATGCGGTTGTAGTATCACGGCGGGCGCCGGTTCATCCCGACTACACCGACACGGTGATACCGCCGAATATCGCCCCCCTGAATTTTAGAATCGATGAAAAGGCGATAAGGTATTTTGTGAGGATACGTTCGGCTAATGGCAATGCAATAGAGATTGCCGGCGGAAAGCCGAAGATTTTCATTCCCGCGCGCAAATGGCGAAAACTGCTTGAGGAAAATCGTGGTGAGAATCTGTTTTTTGATATATATGCCGAAGACGATTCGGGATGGAAACAATATGATCCGATAGTCAATACCATCGCCGAAGAGGATATCGACAGCCATATAGCCTACCGGCTGATGGTTCCGCAGTACAACCTCTACAAGAGCCTGGGCGTCTATCAGCGCAACCTCGAAAACTTCGACGAGTCGCTTCTGCTGCACGGCAAGTACTATGACCATGGGTGTGTCAACTGCCACAGTTTCGTCGCCAATGACCCGGGGGAGATGTTTCTCGGGATTCGGTCGGGCCAGGTCGGCAGCTCAACGCTGCTTGTTCGCGACGGCAAGGCGACGAAGATAGGGACGAAGTTTGGCCACACCGCGTGGCATCCGAGCGGGAAGGTCGCGGCCTATTCGATATATGATGTACGGATGTTTTATCATGCGGCGCGCGGCGAAGTAAAGGATGTAATCGAATTCGATTCGCTGTTGGCCTACTACCTGCTTGATAAACAGCAGGCCCGGACGGTGCCGGCGATATCGGATAAGGGGCAGTTGGAAACCCAGCCGACGTGGAGTCCCGATGGGAAGTATCTGTACTTTGTCAGTGCGCCGAAACTCTGGTCGAGCCCCGGTTTCCCGCCGGAACGATTTGCCGAAGTAAAGTACGATCTAAAACGCATCGGCTATGACGTGCAGACGGATACATGGGGCGAACTGGAAACGGTGCTGGCGGCGAAAGATACGGGCCTCAGTATACTGACGCCGCGGCTTTCTCCCGATGGCAGGTTTGTTGCGCTTGCGATGTGCGATTACAGTTGCTTTGCCCTCTATCAGCCCGACAGCGATCTTTACATGCTCGATCTCGAGACGGGAGAGTACAGCAAGTTGTCCTGCAATAGTGAGTTTGCCGAATCCTGGCACTGCTGGTCGAGCAACGGCAGGTGGATGGTCTTCAGCAGCAAACGCGATACGGGAATATTTACGCGGCTGTTCATTACCTATATTGACGCCACCGGCGCCGCTCGCAAGCCGTTTATCCTGCCTCAGAAAGACCCTGCATTTTATGATTCATTTCTCAAGCTGTACAATGTCCCGGAGTTGATAACGGGTCCGGTCAAGGTGTCCACCGGTGCGCTTATCAAGGCGGTTCGCGGATCGAAGAGCATCCCTGTGGATTCGGTCACCAGGGCGACCCCAAAGGAAGAAGACGCACACCATCGCCGGCGGACGCGGTTCGAGTAAACGACGGACCGGAGACCTCATTTCCTCTTCCGCACCGACACTTCGTCGGATAAAACCCCAATACGGCAACACTTCTTGCCGACCATGGCTAACACCGTCAGCGGCACACCATCGCCGGCGCCGCCGGCTGCCGGCGACTCCCTGCTTGCCATACCGCTATGGCAAAGCGCCGCCTCGCTTGCCGGCTATCAGGATCGTTCGCACCGCCGTGTCCGGCTTCATCATTTCGACCTGCCGTGCGAGACCTGCCATGCCCCGAGTTCTGCTCGGCGGGCAGCCGTGTTCGAGAAGTCGCCCTCCCCGCAGTTCCCCGGAGACGTCAACCGTGCCTGCACATCGGGCGGCTGCCATATCTATGATCCATCCCTCAATCACCCCGTCGGCGTCGCGGTCCCGGCTCTGGGGCGATTGCCTTCTTACATGCCGCAGGACCACATAGATCGCATTGACTGTCTGACATGTCACAGCGATCCCCGGCCGATGACTTCCATCGCCGGCGCCGCCGACGCGGGCGAGAGAATGATCGTCGTGCCCGACGGCGACGATCTCTGCGGTTCCTGCCACGACGATATAAAGGTCACCGTCCCCCGGGCCAATGAAACACGTTACGAAAGGACGGCTCGCTGGGCAACAATGTCGGACCACGCCATCGGTATGCGGTACGCCGCGGTCGCCGGACGCCGGACAGGGCAGTTCAATTACCCACTCATCGAGAGCGAACGAATCCGCCTCTTCGACGGCAAAGTCGGCTGCGGCAGTTGCCACATAAAGTAGCCACAACCCTTGCGGCCACCCAAAAACAGCCGACAGGCACCCTCCGACCCTGTACATTCGGTCCCGTTTGTGCGATAATACCCGTCGGGCATTGCCCGATGACACTGCTTAAGATGACGAGACGGAGGTAAGGTTTATGAATCATCTTTCAAGACGCGACTTTGTTAAAGCCGCAGGCATTGCCCTCGCCCTGCCGGGCATCTGTGACGCTGAGTCTGCCCCCGCCGGTTGGGCTCGACCGAATATACTGTTTATCCTTGCCGACGACATGGGCTGGATGGACACGCCCCTTTACGGCAGCCGGTATTACGAAACGCCCAACCTCCAACGGCTCGCCAAACGCGGCATGCTCTTCACCAACGCCTACGCCGCCAGCCCGCTTTGCTCGCCCACGCGGGCAAGTATCATGACCGGCAAGTACCCCGGGCGTCTGGGCATCACCACTCCCGCCTGCCATCTGCCGCCGCTTGACCCCGACAAACCGCTCCTCGCCGACAGGGCCGCGCCGCACCAGAAAATGATTACGCCCCAGTCGCGCCGCTTTCTGCCGCTTGAGGAATACACCATAGGCGAAGCCTTCGAAGATGCCGGTTACAAAACCGCCTTCATCGGCAAGTGGCATCTGGGCATGCAGGAAAAATACTGGCCGCGACACCAGGGTTTTGAATACGACCTCGGGGCGCCGAACCCGGGACCGCCGAGCTATTTTTCGCCTTACCGTTTCAAGACGATCACCGACGGCCCGAAAGGCGAGTACATCACAGACCGCATAACCGACGAGACGCTGAAGTATCTCGACAGCCACAAGGAAGGCCCTTTCATGCTCTGCCTGTGGCACTTCGCCGTCCATGCGCCGTTCCAGGCCAAAGAGAATATCACCGCAAAGTACCGAAAGAAAACCGACCCGCGTCGAAAGCAGGATTGTCCCGTCATGGCCTCGATGATCCAGAGCCTCGACGAGAGCGTCGGGCGCGTCCTGGACAAGCTGGACGAACTCAAAATCGCCGACAACACGATCGTCATCTTCGCCTCCGACAACGGCGGCAACATGTACAACCAGGTCGAAGGCACAACGCCGACCAATAACTGGCCCCTACGCGGCGGCAAAGGCAACAGCTACGAGGGCGGCACACGCGAGCCCTGCATTGTCGTCTGGCCCGGCGTCGTCAAGCCTGACAGCCGATGCGATGAAATCGTCACCAGCGTCGATTTTTACCCCACGATGTTGGAGATGGCGCATATCCCACAAAGAAAAGGCCAAATCCTCGACGGCGTCAGCATTGTCAGTCTCCTCAAAGGCGCGCGCAATCTCCTTCGCGAAGCGATCTTCTGCCACTTCCCCCATTATACGCCCGCCACCGAAAACCTGCCCTGCACATACGTGCGAAAGGGCGACTGGAAACTGATGCGACTCTACGGCGAAGGACCCGACCGCACCAACGGATACCAACTCTACAACCTCAAAGAGGATATCTCCGAGCAGAACAACCTCGCCGAAAAAATGCCCGAAAAAGTCAAGGAACTTGACCGCCTCATCGACCGGTTCCTTGCCGACACCGGTTCGCTCGTACCCATAAAAAATCCCGCATATAAACCGCCCGATCCCCGTTGGCAGCCGTCAAAAGACTGCACAATCTCATTTGAGCCCGGCGCCATGCACATCGAATCGACCGGCAATGACCCTTACCTCTACTGCCGCGATGTCCGCCATGTCACCGGCCCGATGGTATTGACAATTCGCATGAAGTCCGACCTTAACGGCGGCGGAATGTTCTTCTGGACAGACCTGCAAAGCAAAAACTTCAACTCCGCCAAGCGAATCGGCTTCGATATCAAGCACGACAACAAATTCGGCGAATACAAAATCCCCTTCAGCGCCGCCAAACCCCTCATGGCCTTACGAATCGACCCCGGCGGCGGCAAAGGTGCAGTCCAAATCCAGTCGATCAAACTGACCAGACCCTACGGCGAAATACTCAACACGTGGAATATGTAAAATAATGGCTCTCATCGAATAGAGCCGGCAACTTACTTATCCTTCTACAGACCTTTCGGCCTCGGCGGCGAAGCAGGATCGAGCGTCACTGAGCCGACTTGGATCGTCCCGGCGATTTGCCTGTAAAATATCCGGTCCATTAGTTTTCTTGCCGGCCAGTCATGCGGAAGAGTCGGGTTTTCAGGTTCGCTTTTACCTTCCTGTACCGAGTGTCGTCACACAGATTAGTCCATTCGTAAGGGTCTGTGTCATGATCATACAACTCCTCGCTGCCATTGTTGTACTGAATATATCGCCACTTTTTTGTTCGGACGGACCAATGTTGCCTGGCGGGATCATTTCCTGTGCTTGCGCCGGCATAGATCATCGTCAACGCAGCGTCCGGCCCATTCCAGATTCCGGACTTCGGATTTTTCAGGAAAGGACGCAGGCTATAGCCGTCCAGTCTGGCCCCTTTGTTGTTCTTCCTCGTATCGCCCTCAAGTCCACACAGGTCAATTAGTGTTGGATAGATATCAATCAGTGAGACAGGGTGTTCCGCGATGCCGCCCGATACCGCAACACCAGGCGCTCGGATGATGAGCGGCACACGCGTGCTTTCTTCCCAGAGTGAGTTCTTGAAAAGGTAGTCCTTCTCCCCCATGTTCCAGCCGTGGTCGCTCGTAACGACGATGATGGTATTGTCTTTGAGCGGACTTTTGTCAACCGCTTCGATTATTCTGCCGACGCATTCGTCCACCGCCGCAATACTCGCCAGATACGCTTGCGTAAACGCCTTCAGCGCACTATCCATATCCGGATACGATTCCTTGAGCAGACGAAAATACTTCAAGCCCTTCACTTCGCTGTCATAAACATCCGCATAATGACAGTCCTCCGCATCGCCGTCCTTGATAACCGGCGTCTTAACCGAATCAATAGGAAACATATCAAAAAATCGCTTCGGTACATGTAGCGGAGTGTGAGGGCGAATAAAACCAACCCCTAAAAAAAACGGCTTGCCACTTTCATCTTTAGCAAACTCCTCGATCCGCCCCGCCGCCCATGCTGCATTGCGTTCGTCGGGCGTAGGATCGCGGTTGTCCTCGTCAACATAATTAAACTTATTTACCTTACCCCATGTACCGTATATCCACCCCTTCTTGCCGCCGGGATTGGGCCCATAAGGCAAATCCGACAGCGGGGCGTAGGAACCGTCAACCGATCCGATACTCCTGAAAGGTTCAGGCACCGAAGGATGCCCAACCCTCTCCTTACCGTCGTAGACAAAAGGTCCGTAGTCAGCCTTATATTTAAATTTGCTCCACACCGAAGGTAGATGGTGATGCATGAGCTTGCCGGACCCGGCAACATGGTAGCCGTTAGCGATGAAGTGCTCCATGATAGTCCTGGAATTCTTGAGCACGGGATTATTGTACCACTTGTCCCAGAACAGATTCTTCGAAGTGTGGGGGTAGATTCCAGTGAGGAAACTGGATCGCGAGGGCGCGCAGACGGGGTTGTTGCTATAGGCCCGCTTGAAAGCCACCCCGGATTGAGCCAGTCTGGCAATGTACGGTGTCCTGGCTTGAGGATGCCCTGCGAACCCTGCGACGTAGTCGTTGAGATCGTCGCAGACAATCAGCACAACATTGGGCTTTCGCCTCCGACCATCGACAGGCCAGGCATGCCCGGCGGATGGACCGAGGCTTGCGACAGCCCCTATCATCAGGCTCTTCAAAAAATCACGGCGTGTTTTCATATTACAATCAAATAGTAGAAATCGCCTGCTTAACGAACTCCACTGAGGGCCTTTCGGGCTTTCTGCTTCGTGCCATTGTTCCCTGATTTGGCAGCCACCGTTTGCAGCACTTCTCGACGCCGGTCCTTTGACACCCCGCCGATTTCCCGCCCGGCAATTCGGACTATCGCCAAATAGGCTTCCTCGGCGACCGCCGGGTCATCAGCAAGCGTCGTCAATAGCTCCAGGGAACCGACGCTCGGGGCTTCCGCCAGAACAGCGATAGCTTGCCGCTCCTCTTCAGGCCGCTTGATGTGGGACCGCACGTCCTTGACCTTGGCTGCTTTTTGTTCGTTGCTGAGTTTCTTATTGCCGCGTAGGTACTGGAGGTAACCACGCAGACCCAACACCTGATGGGGCATCTTCTCAGCCGATGTGGCCAACATCAGCAGGGCTTGCCCTGCCTCGCTGTCCTGGGGCCAGTTGTTCGGCCAGGTCGATAAGATGCGCACGGCCTCGTCTTGCACGGCAGGCTCGGCGCTCTCGATAGCGGATTTGACAGCCGCCAGCGCCTCGGGTCCGCCAACGATCGCCAACGCGTGCAGCCCGATCATGTGGAGTTCGTTGTCGCGGCTCTGCGTCAGAGGTCGCAGGTGCCGGATGCACCCTGTACCGCAACGGCCACTGATTGCCAGCAAGGCCTTATTGATACCCGCCCGTTCCGTGGAACTGTCGGTCTTTTGAAGCAGCTTGACGAGATCTGCCGTCTGCCGGTCCTGGCCGATGATGCTGATTGTCCGTACGGCCGCGCCGCGAATCCCGGCATCGGCGTCTTGAAGGCTCGATGCGACCGCAGGAAGGCCCTCGCTGATTTGCCTCTGACCGACCAACTCGATGAGAACCTGCTTGAGCTTGCCTTTGGCTTGCGGCAGGCGGGCGAGCAGGTCGGTGTCGGTATCTTTGCCAGGCAGCCTGACCAACGTTTCAGTGGCTGCTTGTTGCAACTCGGCATCGTCTTCGGTCGCCGCTTCCAGTAAGATCGGTATGCACGAGACATCGCCCAGGCGGATCAGGATGTTGATCGCCGTGATGCGCAGGTCCTTCGGGCCGCCCTCGGCCGCCTTGCGAACGGTCGGCAGTACGGCAGAGTCGTTACGATCGGCAATGGCTAACAGCAGCAGGGGACGCCGGTCCGGACTCAAGCGGGCAAGTTCCACTGCCAATGCCCCGGTCACATCGCGACCGCCAAGCTCGCGGGCTGTGCGCAGTCCGATGCCGAGCCTCTTTTTGTCCTCCGACCGCAACTGCTCGATCAGCAGAGGTACACCGGCGGACCGGCGGGCCAAAATAGCGCCGCGGATTGCCTCCAGGTGTCTCTGATCAGGCACGTCAGCCTGCCGGACCTTGTCATACAGCTTGACTGCGTCGGTGGTGCTGTCGTTGGCCAGGCAGCCTTCTGCACATAGAATGCATCCTTCGGCGACCGCCGAACGTACAGCGGTCGGAGCACTGGCCAGCGATTTCGTCAGTGCCTTAGCTGCCTGCTTGCCGCCGATGTGTCCCAACGCCACGGCGGCGGCTGATGCGACGTCAGGGTTTGCATCGTGTAATTTCTGTACGAGACTGTTGACGGCCCGAACATCGCGGCGAACAGCAATCGAGTTAATCACCCCGACAAGCAGCCGGCCCTGTAGCTTGCCCATTGCGTTGCGTAGAGCGGTGTCGGCGACGGGTCCGGGAATCGCTTCGAGTGCTATCCGCGCCCATGAGGAAAGCTCTTTGTCGCCCAGCAGCGGTGCAAGGGCGGGGACGGATTTGTCGGTTCCGTAGATGGCCAGTCGCTTGCAGGTGATGGCTTTTTCGCCCTTGGCGGCGTCGGACTTCAGTACGGCGATCAACTCAAGTTCTTTTGCGCCTCCGGCCGGGTGATTTTGAGCGATGGTTACCGCCGAGGCGGCGAACATAAGGAGAGCGACGCAACAGGTTAAATATCGTTTACTTATTATCATGTTTATCCTCCTGGTTCAGGTGGTTTCTTTCGAAAGATCGGACGCTATATTCGCCATGGTTCGCGCAGGGCCTCGGAACGCAAACGGTTGGCCTGCTCATCGCCAATGAATTCATTTTTCTTCGGGTCATACTTGACCTTGCGATCGAGGAACAGGGCGATGTTGGCCGCATGGCAGGCGATATGCGCCCAGCACGCTGCGTTGGCGTTGGCCCGGGTCAGGGCCCGGGTCTTTACACAATCAAGGAAGTTGCGCACGTGAAAGTCGGCGGGGTAGCCCGGTATCTTTGTCCCCCTGCGGAGCAGCAGCGATTGAGAACTCGCGCCGAACTCCGCATTGTCGCCGGTCTCGACCCAGCCGGTTTCACCCTCGAAGCGGACCGGACACGAGCCCATCGGCAGCCATCCGTCGTTGCGCATGACGAGTTTGACGCCGTTGGCGTATCGGGCGTGCAACTGACCGTTGACCGGCTCGTACTCCACGGGTGCCGTGTCGTCGGCATCATTGGCTAACTGGCAGAGGTCAACGCAGTGGGAGCCCCATTCGAGGCATCCGCCGCCGACCAGCCCGCCGCCTTTTTCGAAGTGGAAGGCGTTCATGAGTTTGCGGGTGTAGGGTCGCCATGCGGCGGGCCCGAGGTACATGTCCCAGTCCACCTGTTCTCGGGGCGGTTCGGGTTCAGCCGGGAGCCAGCCGCTCATCTTGGTCCCGAGACCACCGGGGTGAGCGTGGACTGTAAGAAGCTTACCGAGCTTGCCGGTCCGGGCCAGTTCGATCGCATAGGCAAAGTTGGGGAGGCTGCGACGTTGCGTGCCTGCCTGGAACACGCGACCCGTGCGGTGGAATACATCCGCCAGCACCAGGCTCTGGGCGATGTTCTTCGTGCAGGGCTTTTCGCAGTAGACGTCTTTGCCTGCCCTTGCCGCCATCGTAGCCGCCGTCACATGCCAGTTCGGACCGGTCGCGATCAGCACGGCGTCGATATCGTCCCGGGCGAGCAGCTCGCGCATGTCGATGTACGTTGCGCAGTCTTTGTCGCCGTTCTGTGCGTCGACCTGGTCTTTGGCGCGCTTGCGGTTGTCGCCGCGCACGTCACAGACGGCTACGCACCGCAGATCGGGCTCCCGCAGGAAGCAACTCAGGTCATAACGACCGCGATTACCGATCCCAATAGCGCCCAATACGATACGTTCGCTGGGCGCCACACTGCCATCTTTACCTAACGCCGTCCCCGGGATTACTTGTGGTATCGCCAGGCAGACGCCGGTCTGCACTGCGGTTTTGAGAAACCGCCGCCGGTTTAGACTAACTCTTTCTTTGCACATACTTGACCTCCTGCTGAACAAAATCCACGAGCCACAGGCATTACATTTCCCATAGGCCCCTTTTCTCGTATCCGGGTACACGTATAGTAAGTATAACAGAAAATACCGTCCTTTGCAAAACGGTTCTCTCGCCTCCGGCAGCACACCGGCAGGCTGCTCACGACACAAATCGTTGCTATTACAGCACTTAATTGGCGGATAATGTGTTTTCGGATTGCAGGCAGACAGGAAGTTTGAGTTTTTGGGTGCATCTTGGTATTATGTTATAAATGAGGTTCAGCCCCGATGCGTCGGGATAGCTGAGGAAATACAATGCTGTAGCAAAATCTCGGGAGAAAGGCAATTCATATGAACAAACGCACAATGATCATGGCAAAGGCATCTGTACTAATAGCTGTCGCAGTGGCCGGACTCGCAACGCATGCCCGCGCCGATCAGCCGGGTAAGAGCTCTATGAGGCGCGACAGGTATCTGCTCCTTGATTCCCGCGTCATCGAATCGAAGACCAATGTGCATCTTACTGTCGGTGTCGCGCATAAGGACAAGAACAACCCGCTTTTCAAAGAGGACAAGCCGTGGGAACCCCGTTTCGACAATCCCTACTCCAGTGTCATCTATGACGAGGAGGAAAAGATTTACAAATGCTGGTACAGCATATTCATCAAGTCCGGTCCGAAGGGTGATTTCCCCGGTGAGGGACTGCCGTCTGATAAACGTGCATGGGTCAACTGGACCGAAGGAGACCGGGATTTTGGTGTCTGCTACGCCACGAGCAAAGATGGAATCCACTGGGACAAACCAGAACTTGGAGTGATCGAGTTTGACGGCAGCAAGAAGAACAATCTCGTTATAGAATACAACCATGGCGTAACGGTTATGAAGGACCTGCATGAAACTGATCCGCAGAAGCGATACAAGGCCATTCACCCGGAGCGAAAAAAGAGTTATGTATGGTTCTCGCCTGACGGCGTTCACTGGGGGGAGAGAATTAACATTGGCCGCATGGATAATGGCGACACGAACAATTGTGTGTGGTGGGACCCTGACCTCGGCAAGTATGTGATCATCACACGACACTGGGGCGGGGCAAACACCCCGGGACGTTACGGTGCTGGCGGGCATCGACAAAAGTCAAGGAGCGTTTCATCGGACTTTTTGAACTGGTCAAAACCTGAGGTTGTAATCGAAGGTCTCGATTTGCGCATGCAGATTCACGACATGCCGGTCATCCCCCACGCTGGTGTCTACATTGGCATGGTCGGACTTTTCGACATTGGAGCAAGCAGGCAGTGGTGCGAATTAGCATGGAGCCCGGACAGCATCGAATGGCGCCGTATCCAGCCCGGCAAGCCGCTGATCCCCAACGGGGCGGTTATGGGTGATTACGATTGGGGCTGCATCTTTGCTTCCAGACCGATTGTGAGGAAGGATGAGATTCTCCTTTACTACGGCGCTAATGACGGCAGGTTCATGGCCTGGCGCAACGGCTATCTCGCCTTAGCTCGACTGCGGCCCGACGGTTTCGCGGGCTATGAACAGATTGCCGGCGGAAGCAACAAGACAGGGTCTCTCACTACCAACGCCGTTTCAGTTGTCGGCGATTCGCTCTGCATAAGCGCAGACGTTGCGCCGTCAGGCTTTGTCAAGGTTACGGTTCTTGACAAAGATAATAAGCCATTGGCCCAAGGCCAGTTGGTGACAACGACCGTTTCAGACGCTAAGATACAGTGGAAAGACAATTTCTCACTCAAGAACCTCAAGGGCAAAGAGATCAAGCTGAAATTCGAACTGAGAGAATCAAAGCTCTTTTCATTCAGTTTTGACGGCAACGCCATTTTCGACGGCAAGACACTCGATGGCTGGCACGCCCTGCCAAAAGAAAGCGCGTCGGACTGGACTGTTCGTAACGGAGCGATTGTCGGGCACGGCAGCGAGGATCGGCTGAGTTATCTTGTGTGGAAGGAAGAGAATCTTACCGACTTCGAACTTGAGTTGAAGTATCGTTTGCCTGGCAAGGGCAACACCGGCGTAGAGATTCGCAGTCAGCATGATGACACGGGCAAACGTCCTTTCAAGGGCTATCACGCCGATCTGGGACATGTTGGCATTGGTGCTCACATTCTCGGCGCATGGGATTTCCACTTTGCCAAACGTAAGGAACATCCCTGCAATCGCGGGACGAGCCTGATCATCGAC
Source organism: Planctomycetota bacterium (assembly GCA_021160785.1). Taxonomy (GTDB): domain Bacteria; phylum Planctomycetota; class Phycisphaerae; order Sedimentisphaerales; family Anaerohalosphaeraceae; genus B28-G16. The sequence continues at coordinate 11,525 of JAGHBX010000121.1, forward strand.
GAAAATGGCAAGGCGCATTCGGCAAGCATCCCCGGATCGCTTACGCTGGCGGATATTCGTCCGCACCAGTGGAACGACGTCCGCATCGTTGCCCGCGGAAACCACTTCCAGTTCTTCATCAACGACAAACTCGCTTCGGAGTTCACCGACAACGCCAAAAGCGGACAACTCAAATACGGCGCTATCGGATTGCAGATCCACGACAAAGGTATGAGCGTGGAATTCAAGGGTATTCGTCTGAAAAAGCTGTAAGCTAAATATGGTATTAGACATGCAAACGTTGACATGCGTTTTTACAGCAGCAATGGTTCCGGGATCTCGACGGCCGGAGGCGCCGAGCCGGTGCCGGTCGGCTTGCAAAAGCAACTGCTCGTGGATGATTATGTCATCGCCGAGAAGCACAATGCGACCCGATCATGAAGAAAAAGAATCCGTGGGGCAATCACAGGCTGCAGTTCAACTGGCTGACGACCTGTATCTACGAGGGAGTCTATTTCGCCCCGATGAACGTCTACACCATGGACGAGTCGGGCTTCTTCGACGGATTTGACTACCAGACGCGACACGTCGAAGATGTGTTGGACTTCTATATCGGCACCAGCAGGGACGGTATAAACTTCGACAGGAGTTGAATCTACGCGCGTAAACCATTGGAAATAATGAAGATGTGAATGAATGCGGGCGACCAGAATCGAACTGGCGTATCCAGCTTGGGAAGC
>JAGHBX010000558.1 GCA_021160785.1 Planctomycetota bacterium
CCTTATTTGCCACAAGCCTTTAGCTCGATTTTCGGCGTCAGAAACTTCTTTTTGCATCTTTGGCCAACACAACAACATAATCCGCAATTTTCACTTCCCAGTCATCTAAACCGTCCGCACCCGATTTGTCAATCTAAAAAGCACATCGCCAAAGGCGATTCCACAGCTTTGCACTTTGATCTTTGACTTTTGACCTGTTTTATGGTATAATGCGTCGCAGAGTTGAGGATAAAGCAGCACCAATAACAGGGGGAGTAACAAATCGTGCCCATCCAGCACCAGCATCACGTTTCGAGCTTCATATTTCGAATTTCGAGCTTGTCTATGATTTCGAGCTTAGGATTTAGGATTTCCCCCGACCCGTCGGGGCGTATTATGCGAAACGAACCCAATCCCAGCCACGGCGGACTTGTGGAAGCCGAAAAAATCGAAACGAAGCCAATCTCAGCCAGGCAATTACGCGAAACGAACCCAATTTACCGCCCTACCGCCCGACCCACGACCAAAAACACGAAACGAACCCAATTTACACCCGCAGCGGACCTGTCGAAGACCAAAAAATGCGAAACGAACCCAATTGCCGTCCGGCCAACAGCCAATCGCCAATCGCCAAAAGCTGCTTTTACGAAACGAACCCAATTTGCCCCACCAATATACATTCTACAATCTACAATATACAATCCCTTGGCCCAATTGCGGTAAGTATACACTGGATACGGTTTCGCGTGAATCGTCGAAAACTGGGCTTGATTTGCTCTTGGCGTCTTGACCATCGCCAATTGAAGGCGAGTAGAAACGTCCAGAATAAGGGCTTTTGCGGGTTATTAGGGCTCCGGTTTATCGACCTTTTCGTCTACCCTTCCATCGGTTCCGGTTGCTTTTGCTTGGTTCTTGCCCTCTTGGGATATGGCCAACTTGAGATTGTGGCGCATGGGGCGTCCATCCCGGGAATGAGCAGCCTCGATCATGACATGGGCCTCATCTTTGGTGATCTTGAGGAGCGTTACAGTGCAGCGGACATGCTTCAGATCAAAGGCCGTGATGTCGAGTTGTTTTGTGAATCCTTCCCGCTGGGCCACCAGTTCGTGCTGATTCGCCCTCACCCAGGCGATTGCGCTTGCCGTCAGGTTCCGTTCGTTAGCCTGCTCGGTCATCATCGCTGTTTCGACAACCATCGTTTTGGCGCCGCTGGCCAACAACAACATCGCAATGCCGATCAACGGTATCACGGCGACGGCTATGAACAGTATGAAACCCTTGTCTCTGGTATGCGGCATGTTCAATCCTCATCTCCAACAGCGATACCGGCGAAGAATAAATGTGAATTGTGAAGTTTAATTTCCAGGCGGCCCAAGACCGTACGTTCTATCGCGGTGCGAATCTCCAGGGCATAACCGGCGCCGTTTTGCCGCCACACATCCCAGTCGATTCGGGCGTGCGGGACCGACCAGATACTCTCGCCGGGCACATTCGGGTCATCGACGGCAAGGGTCCTGACAACCTGGTCTCTGTCGAATTCGTACGAGATAACGCCTTCGCCGGAGGCGATCAATAACAGGTCGCCGCCGGCGCGCCCGTCTCCTTCATATCGCAAAAGACGGCTGCCGGATTCCACATCCCTTCGCAGCCGCCGTATCATGTCCTGGACACTGGTGTTGGCCTGAAAGTCCCTGTGGGCTCGCGGAATACCGCCAATAAGTTTATGAGTCGTTTTGGTAAACAGCCCCAAAATGACCACCAATAAGGCAAGTGCAACCAGCAATTCTATAAGCGTCATTGCACGGCGATCGTTTCCGGTAGCAACGCCCTTTCTTTTTGTGCCTTTGCCACACATCATCACAATTTGCCCTCAGGCCGATAGTATTGACTCAATCGTATTTCGATGTTCCGCTTTCTCGCCTTCACACTGGTCGTAACGACACAGAGCTTAAGACCCTTCCAGTCGCCGGCGCCATCCCGTATATCAACGGCAACCTCCAGCCTCGGCCATAACCGCTTGAAGTCTTCGTCTTTCAGGACCTTGCCCGTGCTGACAACACTGTCAACCTGCGCACGCGCCGCCTCCACGCACCGCTGCTTGTTCAGAAGCAGCCAATTGAAACGCCCAAAGGTCGCCGTAGCCGAGATCATAACCATGAAGAAGCTGGTCAGCACAAACAGCGTCACAGCTATCTCAGTCAAAAGCCATCCATTGTTCTTCCTGTGTCTTGTCATAGCAAACTCTCACACTGCATTGGGGCCTCTTACGGGACCACGTCGGCGGTAAGCACCGAAAGTATCGTAAACATCGGCATAAACATTGCAAAAACGATAAAGCCCACAATCGCACCCAGACCGAGCACCATGAAAGGCATGGCGGCTGATTTTGCGATATTGATCCTGAAATTATAGTTGCTTCGATAGAACTCCTCGAGCATCCCAAGAATCTCAGGCGTGTTTGCCTCGTTAACCTTGTCGTCAAACGCCCAGGCTATGGGTCTGCCCATACCGCTTTTTCCGGCGGCGGAAGATACATTGTCGCCCGCTTCCACCTTCCTAAGCCACCGCTTCAGACGCTTCTGGAAGAAGTAATTTGTGTCCAGTCTCAGGCTGTTTCTAATCGCCTCATCGAGGGCGCACCCGGCGTTCAACGAGACCTTCAGAAATGAAACCACCTGCACGAGCGAGTAATTCATTTCAAACCATCGCAGAAAGGGCAGATGCCATTTCAGAAAATCACCGATGCGGCTCAGTAGATAAGGCCTTTGCGGGCGCCTTGCACGAAAACGTATGAAGGTTGCGATACTTATCGTGCCGGCAATAACGCCTACAAAGCCGAGCAGAACAATTCCCCGGCCCCCAAACAGCAAATTAGAAAAATTAAGAAGAAACTGCGTTGGGGCGGGCAGGCTTGTCTCTCCATCGCTCATATCGCTTAATACTGCTGCAAAATTGGGAACAATAAAAATCATAAGGCCCATCACAATAAAGAAGGCGCACGACAGCACAATGAAGGGATACGCCATATCCACCGGCTTGACCTTTTTGCTCTCATCGGCCTTTTCAACCATGTCAGCTTCAATGGATCTGAGCGCCCGCGGAACCTGGTCGATTTCTTCGGCGGCGATGATCATCGCAACCGCCTGCGCCGGGCATCCGCGGTACCCTTGCTTGATCGCATCGCTTAGACTGTGTCCCTGCACAAGCCATTTGCTTATGCCTCTCAGGATCCTGGCGCGTTTGTCACTGTTTTGGCCCGCTGCCGTCTCAAGAGCCATCGCCAACGGCAGATTTTGCCGCATGGCCGTCCCGATAGTCGAAATCACATACAGCGCCCTGGAATTGCGCGCGATCAACAGGTATCGCAGGATAATCGTGATAAAAATCGGTGATAGCATAAGCGCCAGCGGCCAGAGAAAAACCGCGATTGCCAGCAGGCAGCCGCCTCCTAATACCTGGAACAGACCCTTGACTACCTTTCGTGCCCAGGCTCGTTTGTCGGCAACGAGGGAAAGAAGTCCCGCCGGAAGGATTAGCAGCGATATGCCCGCCGCCGCAGGCGACTCGGAGGTTAACGACAGCATGAAAAATGCTATCGTCGCCACGGGCGATGTAACCAGCGCAGCCTTGGGCATTTTTGCCGCAAGGATAACATATAAAACCACAACTGTGATAACTATGATCACAAGCATTTACTTTGATCCTTACATTAGCGCGGTAACTATACTGATCATGGGCAGGAACATTGCCAGAACCATTGTTGCAACGAATCCGCCGACAAAAATGATCATCGCCGGCAGGAGAATCGCCTGCAGATTCGACTGCAGACATCGTGTCTGCTCGCCGTACATCTGGCCAAGGCTCAGCAGATTGTCCTGTAGTTCGTTTCGCTGTGAGCCCAACTGGACGGAATAAAGAAACAGCCTTGGAATCATCTGGCAGGCATGTCCCGCCTCCATGATCGGTACGCCCTCTTCGATCTCGCCAGCCAATATATCGCAATCGAGTTTCATTTTTTCACTGCCCGATGCGCCCGCACTGAGTCTGAGGCACTGGCCCATTTGGCAACCTGCACCGATCAGCAGCGCCATCGCCTCGGCTATTCTTGCAAGGATGCCGCTGCGGTACAGCCTGCCGATGATGGGAACGCCTAAGAGTACGGATTCCTTGATCCTTCGGCCGCCGGGACTTGCCGACAAGATTGCATAGGCCGCCAGCGTCAAAGCCACGAATATGAATACGCCTGTCCAGAAGGGTACGACGTTGTCGGCCATCTTCAGAAATACCTCAGTCAGAAACGGTAGTCGCCCGTAGCCCCCTGATATATCAGTAAGTATTTCAGAGAATGCTGGTATGACCATGATAAACAACGCCGTTATGATCACTGCGGCCAACGTAAAGACTAACACCGGGTAGCAAAGGGCCTCAAAAATAATCCGCTTGGTCCGAACGCCGACTTCCAGGTGGCGGTTTAGGCTCGTGAGCATCTCGCTGAGCCTGCCCGTTTCCACGCCCGCCTTGAGTATCCTGCCGTACAAGGCGGGAAAGTGCTTCTTTCTCCGCTCGACGGCGTCTTCTATGCTCACGCCCGCCGACAGATCGTCGGCAATCTCAAGAATAAGTTTGCGCATTGACCGCGAGCCTACATCGTTCGCCAGTTCGCGAAGCCCCCTGTCCAACGGGATGCCCGCCTTTGTTATCGACGCCAACTGCTGATTAAACAGCAGAAACTCACTTCTGCCGACCGGCGTTTTCGGCTTCTTTTGGCGCACCTTCTGCAGCTCGTTTACGGTAAGCTGCATCTGGCCCAACATCTCAGAAGCCTGCTCGGACGAGCTGGCCTCTAAAGTACCCTTCATCAGGCGCCCCCCCGATGTCAGTGCACTGTATTCAAACGTTGCCATCACATCTTCCTTATAAC
>JAGHBX010000545.1 GCA_021160785.1 Planctomycetota bacterium
CACCTGGGGCGATGACGATGCGATTTACACGGCATACGGCGACGGCTGGGGATTTGAGCCGAAGGTCGCAACTAAGCTGAGCCTGGGATTGGCTCGTGTTGCGGGCGGGCCGGGTGACTTCAAAGGCGTTAATCTCCGCTCACCAACTGGCGAGCAGAAGGGGCAGGGTGCTGCGGGTAAGAAAGCAAGCGGGATGCTGTCTGTTGACGGAACGCTTTATATGTGGGTTCGCAATGCGGGCAATTCTCAACTTGCGTGGTCCGCCGATCATGGCAGGACGTGGAAGTGGAGCGACTGGCGTTTTGAGGATGGATTCGGCTGTCCGACGTTTCTCAATTTCGGCAGAGACTACGAAGGCGCCCGCGATGATTATGTGTACGTTTACTCCCAGGACAGCGACAGTGCTTATGAGTCGGCCGACAGTATGAATCTTGCCCGTGTGTCTAAGAGCAAGATTACGAATCGCCGGGCGTATGAGTTCTTTGTTCGGCTGGACGATTCGCAGAATCCGGTCTGGACGAAAGATATATCGAAGCGCGGGGCGGTCTTTGTACATGAGGGCAAGTGTTATCGTTCTTCGGTATGTTATAATCCCGGCATTAAACGATATCTCTGGTGGCAGGTCATGGGCGGCAGGGACGGGGCGGGCAAGAAGATCGACACGCGATTTGAAGGCGGCTTCGGTGTTTATGACGCACCCGAACCGTGGGGTCCGTGGACGACGGCCTTCTACACAAGCAAATGGGACGTCGGGCCGGGGGAATCGGGGAGCTTTCCCACGAAGTGGATTTCACAAGACGGGCAAACCATGCACCTGATCTTTTCAGGCGACGATTGTTTTTCGGTGCGCAAAGCCACGATCCAACTGACGGATGGATGGGATTTTAGATTGTAGATTGTTTGGGATCGCTTTCGGCGATGTTTTTTTAGAGGATTCCTCCACTTCGCTGCGCTCCGGTCGGAATGACAGTGCGCTGCACTATGCGCGGGGGTGGAATTGTTTATAGACTTTTTTCAGGTGTTCCCGGTCTACGTGGGTGTATATTTGTGTTGTGGCGATTGAGACGTGGCCTAACATTTCCTGGAGGCTTCTGAGGTCTGCGCCGCCGGAGAGGAGGTGGGTGGCGAAGCAGTGGCGGATTGTGTGTACGGTGATGTTTTTTGGCATGCCTGCGCGGAGGGCGTATTTTTTTACGAGTCGCCAGATATCGACGCGGTCCATGGCCCGGCCGGTCCGCGAGAGAAAGAGATAATCGCCGCTGAACGGTTTGGCTAATTGCGGTCGCAATTCGGCGAGGTACTGCTGCGTTACCTTTATCGCAACGCCGCCCAGCGGGATGATGCGTTCCTTGTTGCCCTTGCCGAAACAGCGAAGATAGCCGATGGACATATTCAGATTGGGGATCTTCATATTCGCCACTTCACTCGCGCGGCAGCCGGTGGCGTAGAGCATTTCCAGGATCGCCTTGTCCCGCAGGTAATAGCTGTCGTCCGGCACGGGGGCAGAAAGCAGCCGGAAGACCTGCTCTGGGTTGCAGACGGTTGGCAGCCGCTGCCAGAGCTTGGGGCCCTCTAACGTACCGGTAAAATCCTCGTGCAGCAGTCCGGTGAGCATTCCGAAGCGAAGCAGCATTTTTATCGCCACTAACGAGCGGTTGATGGAGGATTCGGCCTTTGCTTCGGCGGTGAGATGGTGCATGTAGCTGTAAATGATCTTAGGATCGACGTGCTGCAGGTCGCCGGCGCCGCGCCCGCGGCAGTAGAGGGCAAAGCTGAGCAGATCGCGTCCGTAGGCCAGGACCGTATTGTCGGAAAGGCCCGCCTCGAGTTGAAGATAATCGAGGAACTGCCCGACGGCGCTGGTTAGCGGACCCGGTGGAAATCGGCTTCGTAATGTCTGTAATTGTGTTGAAAACATCGGTATTCCGCCGGCAAAAGTGCATTTCATTGAAACGGAGTACGCTTTGGATGCGACAGCAGGGCCATGTGAATATCGGCTTTTTGGGACGTATCGCTTTAATTGCCGCGACCGGCGAGAAAAAATCAACTTGAGGCTTGTCGTCGTGTTCGGATCGGATATAATTATGGCGATGGATCGTACAAGAAGACTTTTGCAAAATTACGGTTTGACATGTTTTTGGGAAAGAAAAGGCGCTGAGCTTTTTTGTTTTCCTTAGAGATAACTTATTATGCGGCTGGATGTTATGGGATTACATAAGAAAATCGAAAAGATGATTTTCTTAAGTAATGTATGCCAAACCGCAATTTTGCAAAAGTCTTGGTATTAATTACAGGCAGGTGAAAGATGAACATACGAAAATACATATTTGCCGTTGCGATGGCGTTGGCGGCGTGGTTGGTCGGCTGCAGTAGTCAACAGGTGGCGATACCGGCACCGGGGCCGCTGTCGGTGGCGGGGGTCAACAAGACACGAGTGATGTCGGTAGCCGAAGATGTCCTGACGCAGATGCATTTTACCGTCGAAAAGGCCGATACCGAAAAGGGCTACATCAGGACCAGGCCGCTGAGGGGGGGGCAGCTCTTTGAAGTCTGGCGGAAGGACAACGCCTCGGCCGCCCAACTCGCCGAAGCGAATCTCCACAGTATTCAAAGAACCGTCGAACTGAACATCACCGAAAGCGGCGGCGGCGTGCAAGTCAAATGCGATGTCGGTGTGCGGAGGCTTTCGCTGCCTGAGAACGATCATGTGGCTCGATCGCGTGCGGCGAACATGTTTACGGCCAGTTCGACTGCAATACAAAGATTGACGGTGAACCCGGAGCAGGCGCAGCGGATGGAGTGGATCGAGCTTGGTCCGGACCCGGCGCTGGAAACCAGGATACTCCAACTGATTCAGCGGCGAACCACAGGGTCCGAGGGTTAGAAGCGTTATGAAAGTCTTAGTGTGCGGCGGCGCAGGTTACATCGGAAGCAATATGACCGCCATGTTGGCGCGCGGCGGACACGAGCCGGTGGTGTTTGACAATCTGGCCAAGGGGCATCGATCGGCGGTGAAGGATGCCGAGTTTGTCCGGGGCGATCTGGCGGATTACGGGTTGCTGGTCGAGACGTTAGGCAATTACGGTATCGATGCGGTGATGCATTTTGCCGCTTTCATCGAAGTGGGCGAGTCCGTTGAAAAGCCGCTGACCTATTACCGGAACAATTTCTGCAATACGCACAATCTGCTGTGTGCGATGGCCGAGGCGGGGGTGGAGAAATTTGTCTTCAGCAGTACCGCCGCGGTGTACGGGATGCCCGAGACAACTCCCATTACCGAGGAGACGTCCAAGGCGCCGATTAATCCTTACGGCGAGAGCAAATGGGCGGTCGAACGGCTGTGTCATTTCCTCAGTGAAACGAAGAAGCTGCGTTATGCGGCGCTTCGCTACTTCAATGCCGCAGGCGCGGGGCAAGATTGCACGTTAGGCGAAGACCACCGCCCCGAATCTCACCTGATCCCGCTGATCATCCAGGCCGCCATGGGAAAACGCGACGCAGTCAGTATTTTCGGGACGGATTATCCCACGCCGGACGGCACGTGTGTCAGGGACTACATTCACATCGAAGACCTGTGCAAGGCGCATCTGCTTGCCCTTGACAAGCTCGATGAGGCTTACGAACTCGTCTGCAATCTGGGTAACGGCAAAGGCTATTCCGTTCGCGAGGTAATCGAAACGGTGAAGAAAGTTTCGGGCAAAGACTTCAGGGTCATTGAGGCCGACCGCCGCCGGGGAGACCCGCCGGTGCTAACCGCCGACGCAACAAAAGCGAAAATCGAACTTGGCTGGCGAACGGATTACCCGCAACTCGAAAAAATCATCCAATCCGCATGGACCTGGCACGACAACCACCCCGACGGCTATGACAGTAAAAGCCCGCGGCCTGTTTGACCTCGCCGATTCCGGGGGAATTCTGTTTTAAAGTTGGTTTCTGGGTGTGTCGATGCACGTTTGTTGGGAGGCGCAAATTTCAGCTTTGGGGGCGATATGTTCGATTCTCGATGTGCAAGGCCATATGAACAGGACGGTTGAGACAATGAAGAGCGAGGCTCTTACGCGGGGTCGGCGCGGGGTTATCGGCGGTGGTATGCGTCGAAATCCGGTTCCTGTAGACAAGATATCCGCCGCCGATCTGCGGGCCATTAAGGGCGTGCGCGCCTGGGGCGGTCAGTACAGCCGGCTGTTTGGCGACGATATCATAGCGTCCGTGCGACAGGAACGTGAGTGCGATTTTCCTGTCAGGGACGATGGGGCCGCTTCCTACAGCATTTTAGCTTTGTCCGGCGGCGGCGCGCACGGGGCTTTCGGCGCAGGGGTCATCTACGGGTGGGCACAGACGGGCAGACGACCGACGTTGAAAATCGTAACCGGCATCAGTACGGGTGCGCTGATCGCCTCCTTTGCCTTCCTCGGTCCCGAGTACAACGAAAAACTGAAGGAAGTCTTCACCACAGTCACGACAAAAGATATTTTTCACGTGCACAGTTTTGGCTCATGGCTTTGGAAGGAGTCGTTTGCCGACACGGGTCCGTTGGAAAAACTCATAGCAAAGTACGCCGATGAGGAGGCATTGAAGGCGATATCGCGGGCGCACAACCGTGGAAGGCGGCTTTATTTCGGTACGGCGAACCTGGACGCCCAGCAGCTTGTCGTCTGGAATATGGGAGCGATCGCAGCGGGCAATCATCCCGATGCACTCACGATTTTCCGTAAGGTGCTGCTTGCGTCGGCTTCGTTGCCAAGCGCGTTTCCGCCGGTTTATTTCGATGTCGAAGCCGATGGGAAGCTCTATGACGAGATGCATGTTGACGGCGGGATAATAACTGAAGTGTTCTTCTCCGATTATATGCTCGATTTGCCCGCCGCCAGAAAGAAGGTCTTTGGCGCAGACACTCCAAGACCCCATGTCACGGCCTATCTCATCCGCAACGGCAAGCTCACACCGTCTCCCGAGCCGGTCCCTCGCAGTCTGCCTAAGATCACGCGACGGGCCTTGTTGACATTAAGCAAAGCCCACGGCTGGGACCATCTTCATTGCGTCTACGAGATCATGCAAAAAAACCGGATTGACTTCAATTACATTGGCATCCCGGAAGACTGCCAAATATCGGGAAAACAGGCCTTTGACCGCGAGGAGATGAACGGGCTGTTCAAGCTGGGAATCGACCGGGTCAAATCCAACCATCCATGGCAGAAGTTCCCCAACGGTCTCCACGAAGGTCCATAAAGCCGAATCCTATAGCCAAAGCCCAATGATGAATGCCCGATAGACAGGGTTCCCGCGACCACAAAAAAGCGGGTTTTTTGCCTTTGATTGCAGTTTTTTCCTGAAACTGCCCTGTGATTGTGTCGATTATGTATTGTGTGATGCTGTCCCGTATGGTCGTGTCCGGACGGGATGTTTTGGCAAACAGGTTTTTATAAAACCGGGAAAAAAAATGAGCAAAGCCACTATTCTCCTTATCGACGACGAAGCACAGATGTTAACGCTTTTGGCCGATATCCTCGAGGTGAGGGGATACTCTGTTATTGCCGCCGATAACGGTGTTGACGGCTACAATCTTGCCGTGTCGAAACGGCCCGACGTTATCATTATGGACCTTGCCATGCCCGATATGGACGGCGGCCAGGTCGCCCAACAGATCAGAGAGACGCCACAGACCGAACACATCCCCATTATCTTCCTGACCGGGCTGCTTTCAAAGGATATCGAGGCCAACAACAAGCATATGGTGGGCGGCAATATCATGTTTGCAAAGCCATGTGATTTTGACGATTTGACAAATCAGATCGAAACAATCCTGGCAGTACCGGCCCACTGATCATAACCTGAATGGGTTGACAGATTACGATTGCCCCTTTCCCCCAAACCGCCCGCGCGCCCTCTTCAAGAACTCATCGCACGCCTTGTCGATAGCGGCCAGCAGTTCCTCGGTTGGCATACCGGCCACCTGCCTCGCCGCGGAGATCATTGTCCGGCACTCGTTGCTGTCCATAAATCGAGCCGCGTCCAGCAACGCCGCTTCATCGGCTTTGGGAATCACCAGAAAGCCATGCTTGTCGGCATGAATCAGTTGCCCGGGATTCACCGATCGCCCGAACACCTCCACCGGGCAATCCCAGCGGATCGGATGGGTGTATGCGTGCCCAACGCAGAGCCGACGCGCAATAGCTTTGTACCCAACAGCCCGCATTTCATCCAGGTCTCTGATGGCGCCGTCGGTGATCGTGCCGACACAGCCCAAAGCCTTGTGAATACTGCTGTTGACTTCGCCCCAGAAGGAACCGAAAGTCTCCGGCTTGTCCAAATCCTGCACCACAACGATCTTCGGACCGGCTATTGACGCGACATATCGTCGATACTCGCTCCATGCACCGGGGTTTTGCCGCGGATGTTCCTTGTTACCCGGCTCAATGACCACCGTCACCGCATATCCCGCCACAGGACCCATCTCCGGCATGAAGTCGCGGCACTCCTGGCGATTGAAGCCGTCTCTGCTGGCATCTGACTTGGTAATCTGCTCCCACCCGTTATAAATCGTCGGAGTGTTCCAACGCCCCAACTCCAGCAGATCGGCGGCGGATAATGGATAATCATTCGTTTGTTCCATATCTTTCATATCTCATACCTTGCTCATTCCATTGATCGCATATTGGCAGCAGCATATTCTGTTCCTGACATTCTGTCAAAGATCAATTGGGGTACCTGCTCCTGTGGCTGCACGAAAGGACTTTTCCCCCGCATTTCCCGGATAAGCCGCGACAAACGAACTGAATCTTGTTAGAATGTAACTGAGCAGGTGTAAACGGGAAATTTCAGTGAGAGGAACTTCAAATAACAAAAAGGAGCAAATTATGAAGCCACTTATTTCAGGTATCAGCATCGTGTTCGAAGTATTTTCTCTGTGTTCTGCAAATGATCCAAAAAACATGAAAACAACCCTTTTTGTGAGAGGAAAAAAATGAATCACACAAAGGAAGTGAATCGTCGAGAATTCTCAAGGAGCAGTTTGATGCTTGGTATGGGTCTTGTGGCCGGTTCCACGAGCGGCGGCACGGCATGGTCCGCGGACCCATCAGGGGATTATTACGAGGAGCCCGTAAAAAAACTCCCAGCCAGAAATTTCGACGTCGTCGTGGCCGGCGGCGGAACGGCGGGAGTCCTGGCGGCAATCGCCGCGTCACGCCAGGGGGCGAAAACCGTACTGATCGAGATGAAGGGTTATCCCGGCGGAACTGTTACGGAGGGCGGCACGACCCTTCACAGTTTCTTCAATATCTGGAAACCTTTTCCCGGAGTCAAGAAGCGCCAGGTCGTCAGGGGAATCCCCAACGAAATTATGGAGCGTCTGGATAAGATCGGCGGCTGGGCCGGATTCGGCGACATGAAATTCGGACACCGCGATTCCGTCAATACGGTGGTCGACACGGAATTATATAAGCTCGTGACGTTCGAGATGCTGGTCGAAGCGGGGGTCTACGTTTGCGTGAACACCCTTTTGGCCGGCGCGATTATGGATGGTTCCCGCATCAGGGGAGTAATCGCCGAGAGCCGAGCGGGCCGGGAGGTCTTCTACGCGAAATCCTTTGTCGACTGCACCGCCTACGGCGACCTTGCCGCTTTCGCCGGAGCGGATTACACCGAACCTAACGATTACGCCGTAGCCAACAGTTTCGGCATGGCTAATGTGGACATAGACAAGATTTTCAAATATCTCGCCGACCGTGACGGCATTAGGGAATCCGCCGAGGGCCGGCGCAGCGGTGAAGACGGGAGGGTCGTTCGCGTGCAAGGCAAATGGACGGTAATGCCCGACGGTTTTCGCAAGGAGGCGGGCAAGATCGGCTTGCAATCGGCAACCACCACCGTTTACGACAACTACCTCATGTTCGTCAAGCCCAACCTGAAAATGTCCGTGAGTCCAACCGATCGCGATGCAGTGGCGCAAGCGGAACTGGAACTCAGAAAGCGGCAGTTCAAGGCCGTCGAACTGTTCAGGAAGTACTTTCCCGGCTGCGAAAAGGCCTTTATCGCGCGCACAAGCCCAAGACTCAACATCCGCAGAGGCAGGCTCATCACGTGTGACTACGACATCAAGCACGAAGATGTGATAGAAGCCCGGCATTTCGACGATGATGTGTTCGTGTACAGCTATCACGACGATGGGCGATACAAGGTAAAAGACGGTGGAACCTACGGAATCCCCTATAAGGCGCTCCGAGTGAAGGGAATCGAAAACCTCCTGGTCTCCGGGATGCTGATCACTGCCGACAGACGGGCCCACCAGTCAACGAGAAACACCGTGAACTGTATGGGGCAAGGCCAGGCGACGGGAACGGCGGCAGCTCTCTGTGCCCATAAAAACAAAGGAACACGAGAACTCAAATATGCAGATTTGAGAGAAGCCCTTGAAAAGGGCGGCGTCTATTTCGAAGGTTGAAGCGTCCTCGCGAAAAACATACTACGGATATTCTTCGACAGAATGGCATGCTTTTACGACAAAAGAGCAACGTGTCGGGCTGGCTGAGCAGCTGTAAAATGGAAAATTTCGGCGAGAGGAATTTCAAAAGCACGCTACAACAAAAAGGAGCAAATATGAAGCTGATTATTTCAAGTATCGTTATCGTGTTCGCGGTGTTTTCTCCGGGTGTTGCAGAATCAGCGGAGACGGACAAGACGCTGGTCGCATGGTTTGCTCCGGCTGATCTGACTCATCGTGGCGGCAGCGCGCTTACGATCCAGTGTGGCGATAAGTTTGACGGCATAGTTTTTGGCGAGATACAGCAGGGCAAATGGATGGCCGGCAGCGACTTGTACAGGCGTACGGAGAGAGCCCAGGATAAGTACGCCGGCGAGACTGTCGACAGCAAGACAATGGTCCGCATGGCTATCGTCTATAAGGGCGGCGAGATACTGATCTACCGCAATGACGCCGGCTATGCATCGTATAAGGCAAAGAACATCGACCTGTTAAGCCCCAAGAATAATATTGCCGTCTTCGGTTTGAGACACGTTGGAGCCGGCGGCGGTCGCATCTCCGGGGCAATAGAAGACGCCCGTATCTACAGCAAGGCCTTGACTCTCGATGAGATCAAATCGCTCCAGCCGAACAAGAAATCAAAGATCCAGCCCTACGCATGGTGGGATTTCGAGGGCGACAAGGTTAAGGATCGTGCAGGTCGATTTGCACACAGCAGAATGAAAAACGGAGCGAAGCTGGCGGACGGCAAACTGGTTCTCGGTGAAAAGTCTGTTCTGGTCGCCGCTGTCACTGAAGAGGGCGCCAAAATGGCTACCCGCGATCGGAACGCGCGTACACCGGCTGCCCCGTATGTCGAGGAAACGCCGGCAATGCCGAAAGATGTGCCGGCTGACTGGCTGACATACCATCTTGCCCACCCGGGCCCGGGTGTCGGCATGCCGGGCGATCCCAACCCCGCCTTTTACTATAAAGGCCGCTATCATCTGCACTATATTTACAAGCACAACCACGGCTATGCGTTCGCTCACGTATCCAGCAAGGACATGGTCACATGGAAGTGGCATCCCACCGTACTTGTCGGGCCAAATACCGGGCACGGAATGTTCAGCGGCACAGGATTCCTCACCAAGGACGGCCAGCCCGCAATGATCTACCATGGTCAGGGCGCCGGAAACAACTACCTGGCGTTTGCCCTTGACGACAATCTCGATAAATGGACCAGGCCGGTTGCCGTCAAGCCTAAGACTAAATCCGGGGAGGTGGCGAAGATACGTATGTGGGATCCTGACTGCTGGCTCAACGGTGATATCTATTATGCGATATCCGGCGGCGGTCCGCCTCATTTGATGAAATCTTCGAATCTTAAAGACTGGGACTATCTCGGCCTGTTGCTGCACGATGACATGCCGGACCTGGGCGTAAGCAAAAATGAAGACGTTTCTTGCGCAAATATGTTTAAGATAGGCAGCAAGTGGATGCTTCTTTGCATCAGCCATAAGCTGGGCTGCCGTTACTATCTTGGCGATTTTAAGGACGAGAAGTATCTTCCCGAGTTCCACGCCATGATGAACTGGAAGGAGTGGAATTTCTTTGCGCCGGAATCACTGCTGGCTCCCAACGGCCGTCGTGTCATGTGGGCATGGTGCAGGCTCAAGGGAGATACGCAGACCGCTATCCAGTCACTGCCGCGCGAGCTTAGCCTGCCTGCCGATGGGGTGTTGCGGATCAAACCGCTGCGGGAACTTGACAAGCTTCGTTATGATGAGAAGAATGAACGTAACATCATCGTAAAAAGCAATAGCAGCTGCATGCTCAAGGATATTAACGGTGATACCATTGAGTTGAATGTCACAATCAAGCCAACGGACGCCAAGGAATACGGCGTCAGCGTATTCTGCGATAAGGACGGCAATGGTTTTCCGATCACCATCAAGCCGGAGAGCAAGACCCTGACAATGGGCGATATTAAGCCTCCGTTTGTGCTTAAGGAAGGTGAAGTTCTGAATCTTCGCATCTTCCTTGACAAAAGCATGGTCGAGGTATTCGTCAACGATCGCCAGGGGGCCGTATACATGCAGCAACACGATAAGGAACATGCAGGCATAAGCCTGTTTAGCAAAGATGGCGATATAACGGCCGCAGTCAAAGCCTGGAATATGAAATCAATCTACGCCGACCGGTAAAGCACACCAATTACCGCATTACTTCTTGCCAACGTACTGGAGCAACGGTTTTACCAGCTCGGGTTTGGCGTTTGCGATGTTGTTGAGCGGGTCGGGACTCTCTCCTATATCGTAGAGTTCGACGTTTGAACGACCATTTTTGCCTCTGCTCGCAATCAATCGATGTGTTTTGGTGCGAACGCTCACAGCCGACTTCCAGTAACTTAGCGCGGCCTGGCGGATATCAGCGTCCGGGTTATCCAACAGTGGACAGAGGTTTTTGCCGTCCAGCGGGTGGGCGGTTTTCTGCATGGTCGTCGAACACAGGTCTATCAGGGTTGGATAAATGTCGAGCGTTTCGACGAGTGCATCGCATTCCTTACCGGCGGATTTCATTGCAGGGGCGCGAATTATCAACGGTGAGCGAACAGCCCTTTCAAAAGGCGTGTGCTTTCCCCATATCTGAGAATCGCCCAGATGCCAACCGTGATCGCCCCACAGCACCACAATGGTGTTGTCGGCGAGTCCCAGTTCGTCAAGAGCCGTAAGCACCTTGCCAATCTGTCTGTCGGTATACCTTACACAGGCCAGGTAAGCCCGTTTGGC
>JAGHBX010000324.1 GCA_021160785.1 Planctomycetota bacterium
CCAAACTCGGCGAAATTGAGATATGGGACGCCGGCATACAGGAAATCGGAAAACTGGTCGGCAAATCCGGATTCATCAGGTTTTTCCAGGGGCTTACCGCCGTCGATTTCCTTTACGTTCTCGCGACCAGGCTCCGTCCTTACCAACGATACGAAGGAACAATTGACAACGTATTCGACAACGCCGTCGCCTCTGTTTCACATGCCGTCGCAAACAGACAATCTCCCGCGAGCGAGTTGCAAAGAAGCGTAAGCCAACTGCTCTCTGTCGCCCGCGACGGCAATCCGGGCGACAAGCCCATCATAGGCGTCACGGGCGACCTCTACACAAGGATTAATCCTTTGGGCAACATGGGTCTTTTCGGCAGGCTCGAAGACATGGGCTGTGAAGTCTGGCCGGGTCCGTGTCTTGCGGCAAGCATTTCGTTTACAGCATGGCATAACGCAAGGCGTCAGGCCAACAGGCTCCACTTAACCGATGCATTCAAAAAGACATACACAAGTGAAGTTATTTCAACTGCAACAAAGCGCCTCTTTCAAAACATCGAACCCGAAATACTGCAACTGGCAACCGATCCGAAACCTTCGGCGCTGGCGGCTCTTGCCCGCCCCTTCGTCTCGGAGCATACAAACTCCCTGACCCTCCTTGGAGTGGGGAAAACAGCGGACTTCATAGAGCGAGGGGCACAGGGCGTTATCAATGCAGTTGCATTCCACTGCATGGTGGGAGTGGCAATCGATTCGGCCATGCCGCTGCTGCGACAAACGTATCCCGACGCTCCTGTCATCACGCTCACCTACGGATCAACTCAGGGCCCGGCACAACAGATCAAACTCGAAACATTCGTCCAGACAGTACTGGAACGCACAAATCAAACAAGCCGCTAATATCGACTTTCCGGCGGGGGTATTTTAGTTGACTCCGCTGTGGTTGACAGGAATCCGTTAATTGTGGACAATAGAGCGACTCGGATATGAGGGGAAGCAATCAGAGAAAGAAAGGTCTGTGTAATGAGTACGATCAAGGCGACGAAGGCAGGCGACAGTCTTGTGGGAACGCTTGCCAAACCGCGTAAGCTGCCACCAGACCTGAAAAATCGATTGAGGTCAGGAAACGTATCGAACGAACCGAAGGGAAAGCCGCAATCCGATAAATGACTCAAGATTATGATGCGCCATTTATCTCTTTTTTGCTTCCATGCGATTTTGGCCGGGGTCGAGTTTAATGTTTTGGGCGGCCGGCATAGTCTGATATAATGGCCTTGCTGGTTGAGTGGTGGTGGCGCCGGCAAGCGTTTTCGAGGCGAATGCACCGAGGAAAAGTTCCGGACACAAGAGCAATGGAAGAAATGGCTGGATGCCAACAGGGACAGGATATATTTCAGCGATGTAGGTGGATACAAATTCCGCGTCGTACCGCAAGGATACTTGGATTAGAGGATTGTTATGAGTGATTTGAAACCCAAGACGCCGGGTGAGAGTGCTGTTGAGACGCGGTATCTTGTTATGCCTCATCAGGCGAATCCTTATGGCACCGCTTTTGGCGGTGTGATTATGTCGTGGATCGATATGACCGCGGGGATGGCGGCGCAGCGGCACTGTCGGCGTGAGGCGGTGACGGCGGGTATCGATTCGATTGTTTTCAAAGCGCCCATCCGTATCGGCGACCATGTGGTTATCAAAGCGAGCGTTAACTATGTCAGCCGAACGTCGATGGAGGTGGGCGTGCGCGTTGTGAGCGAGGCGCCTTATACGGGCAAACAGGCGGTGGCGACAAAAGCGCATCTGACATTCGTCGCCCTTGACGAAAACAAAGAGCCCACAGCAGTAGCGCCCATTGAGCCGGAGACCGAAGAAGAAAAAAGAAGATACGCCAACGCTCAAATGCGAGTAAAAGCCAGAAAAGAACTCCTCAAGAAGATGCAATAGCCAGAATTATGCCCTATTATGGTAGTAGATTTCCGCAAGAGGAATCGTAATATGTTGTTGTAAAGCGACTTATCCGCTATTATGCCGCTGGGGGCGGGGATTGGCACTCTTTTTTTCGGTAGAGCGTATGTAGTTTGCCACGGGGCGGGGTTTCTGCGTCTGTAATATTAGAAAAAAGTCGTCCAAAGAGAGTTTGCAAGATGGCGGCGCGAGGTTATAATGCCGGTTTGGTTTAGAAATATCACTTAAAGACGAGGTGGTTTTGATGTTATCTGACGGAACGATGAGAGTCTGTTTGCCGGTGCTTGCGGTGTTGATGGCGTGCGGCAATTGCCTGGTGTGTGCCGGGACTTTGCATCTCAAGGACGGCAAGGAATGGCAGGACGTCTCCAACTCGCCGGAGGGCAGACGTCTTATGGCGGTTGCGAAGTTCAAACAGTTGATAAGCTCCGGCGACGCGGAATCGGCGACTGAAGAACTGACCAGACTCAAGGAGGCTTATCCTGAAATAGCCGGTCCCGCCTTCAATGTGTTTTTGGAAGCGGAGACTCTCTATGCCAACGGCAAGTGGACTAAGGCGGTTCGCAAGTATGACGAGGTGCTGAATAAGTGGTCGGAGAGTTGGCTTCGCCAGACGATTCTGGAGCGGAAGTTTTCGATAGGGCAGGCGTTTTTGAACGGGCAGAAGCGCAGGGTAATGATGGTTTTGAATCTATCGGCCTTTGACGAGGGCGAGAAGATCATGTATGATATTGAGAACCGCGCCGGCGAAGCCCCGATCGCCAAACGCGCCTTGATTGCAATTGCAAGGGGTTATGAGAGGCGGGGTCAGTTTGCTGATGCGTATTTTGTCTGGGAGGAGATCAATTCTCGCTGGACAACAGGCCAGTTGGGGACGACGGCCATTCTGGAGATGGCGAATGATCAGTATTCGTCGTACAGGGGCCAGGACTACGACCATACCGGGTTGAACAAGGCTAAAGACCACTATCAGGACATCAGGATACATTATCCCCAGCTTGCGGCGGAGTATGAGATAGATGAGAGACTGAAGGACATAGATGGGTTGCTTGCTTACAAGCAATACTCGATAGGTGAGTATTACGACCGAACCGGCAGTCGCCAGGCAGCCAAGTTGTATTATGAAGAGGTTCTGGATAAGTGGCCCGATACGGCTGCGGCCGAGATGGCCCAGGCGAGGATGTTAGCCTGGAACTCCGGTCTGACAGAGATAAAGCCGGGCGAAAAGAATAAAGTTGGCCGAAGACTCTTTGATGCGGGCAATACTATTGTCGACAGTTGGTTTGGTCTGCGTTTCCTGGGCGTCAAGTCCAGGTAAATTCGCCCGGAAAAGGCGGCGGTTGCAGTTAAGTTGCAGACGGTTGGGGCCGATAAATAAACCGGTATATTTGAAACGAGCAGGTGGCGAAATTGAAAACCAGAATTGAAATAGTCATATGCATGTTTGCGTGCCTGACGGTCATCTGTGCAGGCCTGGGCGGCTGCGGCGATAGCGGACTTGGGGGATATACCAACGGCTGGATGTACCCCAGTGAAGTGGATACGGTTTATGTCGAGATGTTCGACACCAGGAGTCTTCGCCGGGGGCACGAATATGTGCTCACCGACGCGATTTGTAAGCGGATCGAGGCTGAGACGCCGTATAAAATCGTATCGGACAGGGATTTCGCCGACTCGGTCCTTAGCGGCCAGCTCGGCAGTATCGGCTCGGGGGTACTGGCGATGGACCGCGAGACCGGTCGTCCGCTCGAGCGGGAAGTGCAGTTGCGGGTAACAGTCAACTGGAAAAATCTGGAGACAGGCGAACTCCTGATAGACAATGAAATCGTTACGGCGTCGTCTACGTATTCGGCTCAGTTGGGTCAGGATTTTGACTACTCGGCGGCGGTGGCTGCGAACCGCGCCGCCCAGAGGGTCGTAGAGCTTATGGAGGAAACGTGGTGAGAATTCTATGACTGATAATCCTGACCAGAATCAAGAGTCGCCCAAGGGGTTCAAGGGGCTTGGGAGAAAAAAACTGCCGAAGTACAGGCGCAGTCCGTTCGGCTGGCTTGTTATCTTTCTCATTCTCATCAGCGCCATGATGATGCTCAACAAGGTCACCAGGCGTGTCGATAAGATCAGCTTCGTGCCTGATTTTATGGACTACGTCGATGCCGGTCATATCGAGAGCCTGGAGTTTCAGGTGTCTCGCGGCAGGATAGCAGGCAAGTTCAATGAAAGTGGCATGGCTGCCCGCGGCGAAGATGCGGCGGTGAGGTTTCAAGTCAACTATGACCCCGAACTGTTACCTAAGGATTATATTGAGCAGTTGAGAGCAAAGGGGATCACGGCGAATAGCTCCCGGGATAACTGGGGGCCTATACTGTGGAATTTGCTGCCTATCGTGCTGCTCGTTGCGTTTGTCTACTTCATCTTCGTTCGTAATATGCGCGCCGGCGGCGGCGGTATGCTGATGAATTTCGGTCGCAGTCGCCACAAGGTGCAAAGCCGCGAACAGAAGTTTACGTTCGAGGATGTCGCCGGAATTGACGAGGCCAAGGAAGAGGTTGGCGAGACGATCGAATTTCTGAAGAACCCCAAGAAGTTCAAGAAGATCGGCGGTCGCATCCCGCGCGGCGTTTTGCTGGTTGGTCCTCCCGGCTGCGGGAAAACACTGCTTGCCAAGGCCATAGCGGGCGAGTCTGATGTTCCGTTTTTCAGTATTTCAGGCAGTGATTTTGTCGAGATGTTTGTCGGCGTAGGCGCCAGCCGTGTCCGCGATCTGTTCAAGCAGGCCAAGGAGAATTCACCATGTATTATCTTTCTTGACGAAATCGACGCTATTGGCCGAAAACGCGGTCCCGGTTTTGTCAGCGGCGGCCATGACGAGCGTGAGCAGACCCTCAACGCGATTCTTGTCGAGATGGACGGTTTCGATACGAACGACCAGGTGATCGTTATTGCGGCTACCAACCGCAAGGATATCCTGGACCATGCCCTGACCCGTCCGGGCAGGTTCGACAGACAGGTCGTAGTGCCCCTGCCGGATTTGAAGGGTCGTGTGGAGATACTGAAGATCCATTCCCGCAACATCCAGATGGGCCCGGATGCTGAATTCGAGCGTCTGGCGCGTGGAACGCCCATGTTCAGCGGCGCCGAGTTGGAGGCCTTGATTAACGAGGCGGCCATCAGCGCCAGTATGGCTAACAAGGACCACGTTGAAATGGCCGATCTGGAGGAGGCTCGCGACAAGGTTCGGTGGGGCCGGGCGAAGAAAAACCGTGTCATCGATGAGCAGGACAATAAGATCACGGCTTATCACGAGGCGGGGCATGCTTTCGTGCAGTCGACATTGGAAGATGCCGATCCGCTTCATAAGGTCAGCATTATTCCGCGCGGGCCGATGGGAGGTGCGACCTTTGCACTGCCCGAAAAGGACCGCATGTTCTATACCAAGCGATACTGCATGGCCCAGATGCAGGTCTGTTTCGGCGGGCGAATCGCAGAACAGATATTCTGCGACGACATAAGCAGCGGCGCCCAGGCGGATATCAAGCAGGCGACCGGCATCGCCAAGGAGATGGTTCTTACATGGGGCATGGGCGAAGAACTCGGTCCCATCGATTACGGCGGCAATACGTCGATGGAGATGTATTACCCCGGCCCCAGCCGGGAGACATCGGAAAAAACAGCCGAGTTGATCGATAGGGAGATAAAGAAGCTTATCGACCAGGCCTACACAGATGCGCGGCATCTTATCGAAGCCAACAAGGACAAGATGGAGGCGATCGCCAAGGCGCTTTTGAAGTACGAGACGCTCGATGCCGCGGATGTGGAAGTTATCCTCAGCGGCCGCGAGCTGGACAAACCCACCGTATCAGACCTACTGGCGATGGAACAGGCCAAAAACCAAACCGAACAGCAGCCCGGACAACCCGAAGCCAAGTAAGGCTCTGTCCGGACCGATTGCACGAAGCGGCGCGGCAAACCTTTTGCTGTTCGGGCGGATATCAACCTGTCAATTTGACACCGCCCAGAGTCAATATGTCATATCCGGCAAGTAATATCCCACCGGCGTGTCCGCCATAATTTCTTGTTGCAAAAAGAGTTATATACTTCGGTTAGTTTCTGGCACGGGTTTTGCATTTTAGTGAAGTGAACAAGATTAGTGGGTAAACGTAAAGCTAACGTATTTTGTAAAGGAGATTAATTATGGCACTTTATGAACTACTGCCCATGAGGAAAGGTCGCGGGCGCGTGCCCGTGAAGCGACACGAAGCAACGGAACCCTTTGGCGCTCTCGAGCGGCGGGCGAGTCGATTCTTTGAGGATTTCTTCCGCGATTTCGCTATAGAGCCCTTCGCCGGTCTCAGAGACCTTGGCGGTGAATTCGTTCCCAGTCTCAACGTCTCCGAGACCGAGGATGAAATTGTCGTATCCGCCGAGCTTCCCGGCCTCGATGAAAACGATGTCGAGGTGTTGCTGAGCGACGGCAGGTTGGCGATCAAGGGCGAAAAGAAGCAGGAAGAAGAGATCAAGGACCATGATCGCTATCGCATGGAGAGGTCTTACGGTTCGTTTGAGCGTATGATTGAGTTGCCTTGCGAGGTGGACGAGGAAAAATCCAGCGCCGAGTTCGCCAAGGGCATCCTGACAATCAAACTGGGCAAGGTCGCCTGCGGGAAAGCAAAGGCAAAAAAGATTGAAGTCAAGGCTGGTTAGGACGATATCTCTTTATGGCGGCGGGCTGACAGCGGCTCGCCGCCGATAATTTTTTTATTTGTTTACAGAAAGGCGCTGAAGATGAGTTCGAGAGAGTGGTCAAAAGCAAAAAACACCGTGTTGGGTCTTATTGTCCTTGCGATTTGGGCTATGCCGTCGCCGGTCTTTGCTGAGAAAGGTATTGCGACATTACGGGAGACGTCCAAGGCGTTTTCGGCGGTCGCCAAAAAGGCGATACCGGCCGTGGTTTCCGTGAAGGTCGAAAAGACTATCAAGGAGCAGGGGCAATTATATCAGTCCCCCTTTGACGATGATCTACTTGAGCGTTTCTTTGGGCCCCGTTATCATTACCGGCAAGCACCGCGCCAACGGCAGCAGATCGGCCAGGGGTCGGGCTTCATCATCAGCAGCGATGGATACATACTGACCAACAACCATGTCGTCGGAGGGGCCGATAAAATTGTCGTCACCCTTCAGGACGGTAAGGAATTTGACGATGCTAAAATCATCGGGACCGATCCCAAATCGGACGTTGCTCTGATCAAGATCGATGCTGAAGATCTGCCCGTGATCGAATTGGGCGATTCCGACGCCCTCGATATCGGCGAGTGGGTTATCGCCGTGGGCAGTCCCTTCGGGTTGCAGGCGACGGTAACCGTCGGCGTTGTCAGCGCAAAGAGCCGCGGCGTCGGACTTGCCGAATACGAGGACTTCATTCAGACCGACGCCGCCATCAATCCCGGCAATTCGGGCGGTCCGCTGTTAAACATTGATGGCGAGGCCATCGGGCTCAATACCGCCATATTCAGCCAGAGCGGCGGTTACATGGGTATCGGCTTTGCGATACCGAGCAACCTGGCCAAAGGCGTCGCCGAGCAGCTCAAGAAGTCTGGCAAGGTCACCCGGGGTTATCTTGGCATTGTAATGCATCCTGAAAAAATTACCCCCGAACTTGCCGAGGCGTTCGGTCTCAAGGACAACAAGGGTGTGCTCATTACGGAAGTTGTGCCCGATTCACCTGCAGATAAGGCGGGGCTCAAGCGGCGCGACGTTATTCTGGAGATGAACGGTGATGTCGTCGAGGACTGGCAGTTGTTCCGCAATCACGTAGCGATGCTCGATCCGGGCACGAAGGTTTCGCTGACTGTCTTCAGGGACAGCAAGAAGAAGGAAATCGATGTGAAGATCGGATCGCTGGAAGAAGGCCAGGTTGCCTTAGGCATATCCGATGTGGCCGAGAAGCTGGGCCTGCAGGTGCAGGAACTGACCGATGAGTTGGCCAGACGTTTTGGCTATGAAGACGTCAAGGGCGTCATCGTAACCGGGGTAACCGACAGCAGTCCGGCCGACCGCGCCGGCATCAGCGCCGGTATGCTCATTGTCAGCGTCAATCGCCAGGACATCAGCTCCGTCAAGGAGTTCAGCGAAGCCCTCAAAGAGTCATCGAAGACGAAGAAGGCGCTGCTGCTGGTAAGAAATGAGCAATATGCCCAATACGTGGTGCTCAGTCTGAACTAATCCTGTCTTATGCTGCCCATGAGTTCGTCTAATTCTGTTCTTGTTTGCGGGTCGGTGCGGCGAAGGCCGTCAATCTTGCCATAGGCGTGCAGGACTGTCGAATGATCCCTGCCGCCGAGATGACCGCCGATTTCCTCGAGGCTGTGCTTGGTGAGGTTCCTGGCGAGATACATGCATACCTGCCGTGGAAGCGTGATGCTTTGGCTTCTCTTCTTGCTTTGAAGGTCGGCCAGTCGAACATCGTAATAGCGGGTAACGGCGTTGATGATTTCGGTGATAGAGATGCTTCTGCGGCTTTCGGCCTCCTGTTGACCGAGCGCGCTCCGAGCCAGTTCCAGCGTGATGGGTTCGCCGGAGGCCTGGGCGGTGGCGTATAGGATTGTCAGCGCCCCTTCAAGCTCGCGGATGTTGGCTTTGACTCTGCCTGCAACGTATTCGGAGACCTCCTCGGATACATCCAGCCCGCGCAGACGCGCCTTTTTCTGTACGATGGCAATCCGCGTCTCGTAGCTGGGCGCATCGACCCGTGCGACAAGTCCCCACTTAAACCGGCTGATCAGGCGTTCCTCCAACGATGGTATTTTGCCCGGCGCACAGTCGGCGGTGAGTACGATCTGCCCGTGGTTGTTGTAGATGGCGTTGAATGTATGGAAGAATTCCTCTTGGCTCTGTTCGCGTTCGCTGAGGAACTGCACATCGTCGATGACAAGCACGTTGACGGTCCTGAACTGACTTTGAAATTCGGACAGTTGCCCGTGTTCGATAGCGCTAATGAACCGGTTTACGAACTCCTCGCAACTGAGAAACCGGATTTGTGCATTGGCGGAGTGTTTCATGACGCCGTGGCATAAGGCATGAAGCAGGTGGGTCTTGCCTAATCCGACCGAGCCGTAAAGAAATAACGGATTATACGTGTTGCCCGGGGAATGGCTGACGGCGACACAACTTGCATGCGCCAGGCGGTTACACGGTCCCACGACAAAACTCTCGAATGTATAATCGGGGTGCAGCTTGACGGTGCTTTGTGTACCGGTCTGCATCGGCTGAGCCGATGTCGAATCGCTGACGCTGAACTTGACCGCGACCAGGTGGCCGGTGACGTTTTGCGCCGCCTGTGTGAAAATCGTCAGGCAGTTGTCGTGCAGAAACTGTGCTGCGTTGCCGTCGGGGCAGCCGACCTCCAGAATCCCGCCGTCAAAATGCAATACGGTGAGATCGTCAAACCATCTGCGGCTGTTGACCGGATCGAGGACCTTGACCCTGTCCAAAATCCCTACTAAAATATCCGCTGTATCCTGCGTAGCCAAATCCTTCTCCCAATTCTTCAGGGGTACCGATAATCCATTCAATCAAAAGTACGCTACACCTGCAGAAAACTCTGAAACTTGCAGGAACTGCCGCCTTGCCAACCGTAAGGTTGAGTCCTGATATGCCTTCCCTGGCCACCGCCGTGCAAGTTACAGGCACCAGAGGGGTTTGTCAAAGGAAAATTCGCGAGGCTAAAATTTTAACAATGCTTGAAATCAGGACGATTATCTGGGAAACTCTAATAGCGCTCTCTTCGGGGGGCAAAACGGCGGCAACCGTTCAAGACCGGTCCGGGAAAGGGCTGCAAACAGATATGAATTGCGGTCAAAGATAAATTTTTGCGGAGCTAAAATGGGTATTTTCACCAAGACGGTCAACTATCTCAGGGAGCATTTAGGCAAGACGCGGGCCAGGATCACGTCGAGCCTTTCGAGCGTTCTGACGTTAGGGAGGAAGATTGACGAGGAGCTGCTGGACGATCTCGAAGAGACGTTGATCAGCGACGATATCGGTGTTGAAACGACGGATAAGCTGATTACGGACCTCCGTGATGCCTATCGCGCCAGAAAGATCACCACCACCGACGATATCGTTCCCTTCCTCAAAGACCACATGAAAAGCTGCTGGCCCGAGCAGGATCGACAGTTGCAGACCGCAACATCGGGGCCGACGGTGATTCTTGTTGCGGGCGTAAACGGTTCGGGCAAGACGACGAGCATCGCCAAGCTCGCCTATGTGCTCAGCCGCAACGGCGGCAATGTCATCGTTGCCGCCTGCGATACGTTTCGCGCTGCGGCGGTCGAGCAGTTGACGATATGGGCAGAGCGTATCGGCGTCCAGATCGTCAAGCACAAGATGGGCTCGGACCCGGCGGCGGTTGCATACGATGCCTGTGAAGCGGCGGTGGCGCGGGGGCGGACTACCTGATCCTTGATACCGCCGGCAGGCTCCATACGCAAAAGCCCCTGATGGACCAGTTGACAAAGATAAGAAACGTGGCTACCAAAAAGATCCCCGGCTCGCCGCACGAGGTGCTGCTTGTTCTCGATGCGACGACCGGGCAGAACGCGATCATCCAGGCAAAGACATTCCTGGAAGCGATTGACGTTACCGGCATCTTCCTCGCCAAGCTCGACGGCACGGCCCGCGGCGGAATCGTTATCGCAATCAAAGACATGTTGGACATCCCCGTAAAATTTATCGGCTTAGGCGAAAAGCCCGAAGACATAGCCGAATTCGACCCCGCAGAATTCGTTGAGGCATTGTTTACTTAGTATCTGTTGTGGAAAGAAAAAACGCTCGATGTCATCCCCGCGAAAGCGGGGATCCAGATTATTCGCTCTGGATTCCCGCTTTCGCGGGAATGACAAATGTTGCTTTCTGCGACAGGAACTACTTAGAGGACTCGGTGGGCTAATCCCGGCGCGCCGGGACACCCTACGAGTTCGGTGGAATGAGTGTTTTTTTTGGAGATTGGTTGTGAAAAGGCAGATTGTGTTGAGATGGATGATTGTCGTTGTCGCTCTGATGGTTTTTGGATGTGATGAGACCACGGCGATCGGAAGGGGCAGTGATCAGGTTATTGGAGGAGGATTCAACAGGTTACCCATCCTGACTGAAACGGCGGCAAAGCCGGTGGAAGCGGACTGGCTGATTGAGCCGGTCGCTCGCAGGGCTGGCGTGTTCAGTAAAGAGGACCGCCGTGAAATCGTCATGACCAACGGACTGATCAGTAGGACGTTTCGCGTCATGCCCAATGCCGCGACGATTGCGGTGGACAACCTGATGACGGGCGAATCCATGCTGCGGGGGGTCAAGCCTGAGGCGATGATTGAAATCGACGGGATGAAGTTCGCCGTCGGCGGGTTGCTTGGTCAGCCGGATTATGCGTATCTGCTGCCTGAATGGGTCGAGCAGCTTGGCGCCGATCCGAAGGCCTTCCAGTTTACCGGCTTTGAAGTGGGTAAGATCGAGAAGCGTTTTGAATGGAAACGAAAACGTTACAGTGCCGATTTGCCCTGGCCTGCATCGGGTGTGATGTTGACGATGAACTATCGGTTGACGGATGAGGCGGTCTACGACATGGATGCAAAACTGCTCACCAGCGATATGGGACGCCGGTTGCTGATCGGCGACGATTTTGCAGAGCTTTCGGCGAAATGGACCGTCCACCAAGCCAAGCATGAGCGCAGCTCATTTGTTAACGAGGGCAAGGTCGGCGAGATTTATACGCCGGCCAACACGTGTGTTTATGCCGAGAGGAAGCTGCCTGCGGGCGTGCGACTGGTGCAGTGTTACGTTCATCCGGGGACGGATCGCAGTGCGAGTTGGGGGCCGGGTATTGCGGTGGTTTTTGCGGACAGGGTGATCAAGTTCGGTCTCCGGCCGGGCAAGGAGCAGTTTGGCATTTTCAACGCCGGTTACCAGCGGGAGGTGGGTAAAATCGATCCCGGCAAGGGGTATTATCTGCGGCTTCGAATTGCGGCGGGCGCTGTTCATTGTGAGG
>JAGHBX010000023.1 GCA_021160785.1 Planctomycetota bacterium
GTCCACGTCCCCGTAGAGTCCCGAGCGGAAGGTCTCGTCGCCTCCGCCGCTGATCGCCGTGGTGACGAAGATGCGATCGCCCCAGACAATCGGCGACGAATGCCCCTTGCCGGATATGGCTGTTTTCCAGAGGACGTTGTCGGTATCGCTCCAGCGGACGGGCACGGAGGTTTCGAGGCTGCTGCCGTCGCCCCGCGGACCCCGCCAGCAGGGCCAGTTTTCCGCCTTTGAGCCAGGTGCAGTCAGGAAGAATAATGCCGCTGATGCAATCAGGACGATCTGTTTCATTTGTGTTTCCCGCTGAATATGTTTTCCACATAACATTACAATAACAGACACCAACACAGAGATTATTGTAGCGAAATGCCGGTGAAAATGCCAGAAAAAAGGCCGTGGCATTTCGCAATCGGAACCGCAATGACCTCATAGTAGGCTACCTCGTCGGAAACAAAACGGGCTCTTCCAGATAACGGGCGCAATGTCGGCTGGCTGTGCGTCTGGATTGCTGAGCAGAAGTGTTGCACGCCAGAAAGTACTTGGTAGCTTTAATTAAATCGGCAGTTTATTGTCAATTGTTTTTAAGGAAAGAAAGGAAATATCTGCCACAGTAATCAAAAAGCCGTGAATTAACGTAACAGTTGACCGTCATGAAAGGTGGTTTTACCCTTTCTTATCTTCTTTTGGCGGTAGGCCTTGGATTTCTGTACAATGAATTGTATTATCTGTTATCCCACTCTTGTCCCATATCTCTATGCGACATAGGACATCCGAGTGTATTGTTCTCCAAAGACTTTGAAGGAGTCCACAGATTGTGGTGTCAGATCGCTGAATAAGTCTCTTACTGTGGTTGATGGGAGAGAAGGAACTGTAGGACTTTCGAGCGTGAGTTTGTGTTTAACACTGCATGAATCGATATTCAGTACTGCTTCGACAATTCTTCCAGACTTTTCTTTTACATCACTGAGAAAGAAATTCCTTAACTCACGAAACTCATGGCAGTATATAGTCGTCATTATAAATCCTTTACGGTTTGGTGTTTTTAACCAGCTCAAGATCTCTCCTTGATTTGATATCATTATGTTTTTTTACAGTTGCATAATCTGTTTTAACATGATTTCTATTAGAGACCGTTGTGTGTTCAAGCAAGGCTAAAGCACGGCAATCGGTCAACTTCCCACCGTAGGTGAAACTTGTTGATGGTCGAAAATCCAAGGCGTGATAAATGAAATTCACAAGCCTATGGAGATCAGGATATTTATCAACAATTCCTTCATGTACCTCATCACTCAGTTCAGGATGTCTTTCCTTTGATATTTCAAGTAAAGCGTCCCTTTTGTCGTAACCTTTGTTAATGAGAGCTCGATACTTAAATTCACAATCTGTCCAATATCTTGTTCCTTGGAAAGTTCGTTTAATCACGTTAAAAATATTGTAAAGAACAAAACCACCAATTGCAAAGAAGAGGTATTTCATGGTTTTCTCCTACGTAAAAAAATCCAACTTTTATTTGTAACCCTACTATAATAGCGCATTATAGCCCATAATATGAGGCAAATGTAGCTTCGTTATCAGTATCGAAAGACATGATGTTTAACCTGTCCATAAGAAAACATATTCTTTATTTGAGTTTCGGGAACAGGTCCGTTTTGCTTTGGGTCAATTGCATAAAACCACTGTTTATCCGACATAATTCAGCCCTCATAATACGTCCTATAAAAGTACTCAATACCGGACGTAGAGACTCCTGAAGAATTCCCTATTACTATTACATCGACGGAAATAGAAGTGCGTTAATCAAAAAAACGGAAGGAAACTCTACCGTGCATATCAGCCGTTTAGGAATAATTAAGAAACTATGAACGCCGGATGCCCGGAGACACATGGTTTAGTAGAATTGTCTCTACGTGCTTGACGGATCGCGCCCGGCTCCGATGTTTTCTATGGCGGCTGCTACGGGGGAAGGACCCTGTCGCGGTGTTCCTGGCTGGGAGCGGGTTTCTTCCATGGCTTCGTGGAGGGCGATGCAGGCCTTTTCGTAGGTGCAGCCGGTGACGTGTGAGATGAGTCGACAGCCGCGATCTATGAGCTTCTTGTTGCTGGGAGAGAGCCAAATCATTGCATTGCCGACGACCCTGCCCATGCGCGTCATGGTTATCGTTGAGACGGTATTTAAGACGAGTTTGACGGCGAGGCGATGCCAGAGGTCAAACGGCGATTTGACTAACCGGCATGGAATGTTGAATACTTTATCGAAATCCGCCTTGCTCGCGTCCGTGCCGATGCAGAGGGCGGCCGTTTGTTTGAATCCGGCTGCCTGCGGCGGGACCGCTTTTTCTCCGACGCCGACAACGACAGCCGCCGAATCCGGCGCATCGGTGCGGGATGTGTCGGGCTCGTTTCCGATTTGGAATTTGTATATCTCGTCGTTGTCGAGCCGTGGAGGATTTGTCTGCAAAATCCCGGGGGCGTTGAGTCGCTGGTATAGCTGCGATTCCCAATCGAGACCCCGCGGAGGACGACGGAGCATCTCGCGCCAAGCCTTGGGCGTTGGGTGAAAAGGGTTTTTGGCAAACGCCCATGACGGCGGCGAGACGGTGTCGTCAATTCTGCGAAAGGGCGGCAGCATGAATGTGGGCGACCTTTCGGTGGTGTCGGTCAGTACGTCGAGCATGAAGCTGTCTGCAAAGTATGTTACAAGGCCCCGACGTCGGTATGTGTCCTCCTCAAGCTGGGCGATGGCCGTGAGCTTATCAATGGCAGGCTCAGTTGACAAGTCGCTCAGCAGATTGCAGAACAGATTGTGGTAGTCATCGGGCTTGTGGATATTGACTCCCAATTCCTTCAACTCGGATTGCGACAGGTAAAGTCGAAGGAACTCAACCATCGCCGATTCCAGCGCCGCGCCGACAATCAGGAGTTCGATTGTTGTCGCCTGCATTCTTGTCGAGCCGGAAACGGCCATGGGTCCGGTGAAAAGGTCGAGCTTTCGGATCTGCGGCTCTTGGATTATCTGACGCGACCTTTCCACGTGCTCGCAGAGAATATCGGTGGGGTTGTTGTAGACGAAAAAGACTTCCGCGCCCGCGTCGAGTCCCTGCCAGGCGGTGCCGATGACAAACGAGGTTTCGCCGCCTTCGGTGATAGCCACGACCATATCGCCGGCGGAGGCGCCTGCCTCTTTCAACTGATGTCGCCCGAAGTCGGCAAAGTCCTCGAAGCCTTCGACCGATTTTATTAGGGCAAAATCGCCGCCGGCCATGATGCTGTAAGCGATATCCTCGAGGTCAGGCAGTTTTGAAGATATGTCCGGATGCTGTGCCTTAAGCTCCTGCCAGAACCTGCGCCAGGCGGCCTCAAGGAGAATGCTCAGGCGACCCGTTGCACCGCAGCCGGTGAAGAAAATCCTCTTTCCGGTTTTCATGGTCTCAAGGAAACAGTCAACCAATTCGGTAAAGACGCCGCCGGCGAGCACCTTCTTTGCTACCGGCGGTAAGTCCTGGTCCAC
>JAGHBX010000384.1 GCA_021160785.1 Planctomycetota bacterium
CTCTTTAACGCCATCACCATGCTCTTGCCGTGATTGACCGGCGTCTGCGTCCGCGGCTCATGGCAGCCCACACAGCTTGTCGTTTCGCCCGGCTTGACCGTCATAAAGCTCTGCATCCGTTTAACGGCTCTGCCGTCGGCATCCATCGCGACAAAGAAAAGGCTGCGGTTGGCGGGCAGTTCCATATACGCCGAGCCGTCCTCGGCAACAGGGACGGTCCCCACAATCCGCTCCAACGTAAACGTCCCGCCGTAACTGAGCGGATCCATCCCGCCGGTGTAATTAATCGGCTTGGGCAGTGTCTCCAATACCATCAGTTTCTTTATCGAGCCCTTCTCGACGCCTGCCATGTTCCGGCCCTGGTAAACATTGGTAAGGATCAGCCTGCCCGTATCCTCGGCGGCAATGATGCGGTTGGGAATCACACGCTCGCGCTTGCGCGGCATGATCGGCCGCGGCTCATGCACCAGGACGCCGGCTTTGGCAAGTTCCTGCGGCAGGCGATAAATCTCCTGGGTCTCGCCTTTGTCATTCATCAGCACAATCTGCGAACCCTGCGCCGCCATAAAGAGATCTGGCGTAAACGCCCACGGGTCGCGCCAGTTGTCGCTCTTACTGATGCGCTTCGCCGAGCCTATGTCGTCGGGACCGGCCTTGGGCGTTACCACGGTAATCGCGCCGGCATGCTCGCGCCGCCCGTGGCCCGGTGAAAATAGCGACAGCACGTTGTCCGTACCCGGTATCGGCTTGGCGTCGATCATCACAGTGCCCGGATGCAGATTGCCGTAATAAATCATCTGCCCCGTACCATCCGGGTTCGCCGTCCACAGGTGGTGATAATGCACCTGGCTTCGGTCTGTATACTCCCACCGCTGATAGAGTATTCGCCCGTCCGGCAGCGGCCACGGCGTATTCTCATGCTCGTTATTACTCGAAAGCTCCCTGATATTGCTCCCGTCGGCGTCGCAGCGATACAGCACCGCCACCTGCGTCAGCCAGCAGTTGACCCACCGTTTGCAGCGGCTCGAACAGAAAACAATCGTATCGTCGGGCAGGTACGTCGGCTCGATATCGTCATAGCCCCCATCGGTCAGTTGCTTGAGCCCGCTGCCGTCGACATTAATCTCGTACAAATGATACGGATCGGTCCCCCCTTTGCGATACGAAAACACAATCCGCCTGCCGTCATAATGCACCTGCGGATCGCGAACCGCGCCGGCCGGATCGTCCAGCAGCACACGCACTTCGCCCGTCCGCAGATTCAGAGTGCAAAGCCTGCCCTTAGCTCCGTACGCCTTGCGTTGCACGCCCTCTGCATAATAACCGAAATTAGCATACCAGTGCCCATCCCGCCCGGCCTGGCGACACGCAAAAACGATCTCATCGGCATCGCCCATCGCCCCGGTGAGCAAATCATCCAAAAGCCCCGACGATGCAGCAACCGCAACTGCCGACGAAAAAACAACCCCCGCCAAAGCCGCAAAAACAAAAAACAACCAGCTTCGCCTGCGAACCTCCAGCATACTTGAAACTCCTTCATCGCCATAAACGTCAATCATCACGTACCGCCGGCGTCTCGCCGGCTTTTGTCATTCCCGCGCAGGCGGGAATCCAGAATAAAACAGCCTCCGCCGAAGGCGGTTTCCGGCTTTTCCACACATTGCCAAAATGTCAGTAGTAAACCAAGCCATTCTAACCGCCCCATTATAACAGATTTTCACGTTGAATTCGAATCAAGAAAATTGATATCATCCCGCAAGCCCCAGGAACCCGGATTTGAAACCAAAATCCTCACACAACCACAAAACCCCAGACCCCTCATGAACCAGCCCAGTCAGACCCAAAAAAAGGGGTTTAGCAGTATTTTACAATAATTATCTGGCACAAAAATGCCGATATTAATATATGATCACATCCACCATACTTAGCGAGGTCATGACGGATCAATGCTGGAAGCTAACGGCAACATTGCTCAGCAAATATGACTTTGATGATTTGTCTCACCCCTGTGGGGAATATTGGTGTTCCTTTATACAATTTGCTCAGAGATTTGATGATATATTTGCCAAAGAACTCATTGAAC
Organism: Planctomycetota bacterium; assembly: GCA_021160785.1. GTDB lineage: Bacteria > Planctomycetota > Phycisphaerae > Sedimentisphaerales > Anaerohalosphaeraceae > B28-G16. Next base: position 2,084 of record JAGHBX010000384.1, read on the forward strand.
TTGCCGTCCTTGCCAGAGTTAGTCTTGAGGTAGATGGTGAGTTTGGGGCAAAACAAATTGTAGGAAAGCTAATAAAAAATGGTAATGAAAGCGATCTCAATTTTCGAGAGGCTTGCAATAAGATAATTCACGCGAACTCTCTCGAAATTAAACTTGAGTGGTCAAATAGCCATCCCTTAGACAATGGCCAAAATGGGTATGAGGAAGGCGACATAGTAAGGTTCAAGAATCCAATAATTATGACACAAGGTACATTCAGGGAAGTGGAATGGAAAGCAAATATCCATTTCTTGAAATACGTTAGTATCTTGCAAGAGAAGTTTTCATAGTTTTCCCTTTTTTTGCTCTTGAAGTTTTTTCAGTTCGTCCGTTCCCTTTTGCCAGTATTCTAATTGCTGAGCACGTGACTTTCCCTCAAGCTGTTTTTGTACTAATTCTGCTCCCCGTCGTTTCATTTCAACACAATCGAAAGTTTTAGTCTTCATTTTCTATCACCTCTAACGGCGAATATATCGCGATTTCGGCAAACCTGTTTAGGGCATTGACGGCGTTATATAACGGTATCTTCTGGAAATTCACTATGTGTTTGAAATTCCAGCTTACGATTAAGTCGGCACTTGAAACGGTTGCCAACGCTACGTGCATAGCATCTGTAGCATATTTTTCCGAAACAATGCCTGCCTCAATGTACGATTGCTGTAATTGCAGGGCGCTATCGGTAATCTCGGCAATTTCTGCAATGACAAGAAATTCTTCAAAAATATCCAGGACTTTTTTTGGGGCAACTTGTATCTCTTCGCGCACCAGTTCAGAGGTGATCAACTTGAATGATCCTTTTTTTATGGCGTCAAAAAGCACTTTGCTGGCTGTTTCAAACTCCTCATCAAACACCCCTCCAAAAACGGATGTATCCGCATATACCCGAGTCAATTTGGACTTTGAAATAGAAGTCATACCATAAGTATATAATATAGCAATAGATACTGTCAAATAAAATCCGACGCCGATTTGCAAATAATCGTCTTCCTGTCCCTGAACCTGCAACCTTTAGGGCGATAATAAAAAATTGGGCCCTGCGGGTGGCAGGGTCCTTGTTTGGGGCGATACATATCTTTGTTCGTGTCGCCGTGCAGGATTGGCGGCTAAGGCATTATTTTATTGTTTGGGTGTTCATTACCTGGCCCTTCAGGTCGATGGTGATATCCTCGAAAGACAACTGCCCGCCCGCTCGGGCGGTGGCCTCTCTGGCAATGTGTGTCAGTCCGGAGCAGCAGGGCACCTCCATGTGGATCACGGTCAGGCTGTTCAGGTTGTTGGCCTTGATGATCTCGGCTAACTTGTCAATATAGAACTGCGCGTCGTCCAGCTTGGGACAGCCCACGACAATATTGCGGTCTTTAAGAAACCGACCGTGAAAATCTCCCATCGCAAACGGTACGCAATCGGCAACCAGCAGCAGGTCCGCGTTGGCAAAATACGGCGCCGCCGGCGAGACAAGCTTCAACTGCACCGGCCACTGACCTAATTGCGAAGCCCCACCGGTCGGCGCAGGGGCGCCCTCGCCGGACGGGGCAAGATTCACCGCTCGCGTACCCGGACAGACAAAATTCTCCTTCTGCCCGGTGCTGCTGCCGGCGCCCGCAAGATGAGCTTCCGTCGCTTCCACGTCGAAATCCTCGGCCTGGCGCTTTTCAATAGTAATTGCATCCTCGGGGCACGTGCCAAGGCAGGCGCCCAGGCCGTCGCAATATATCTCGCTGACCAGCCTGGCCTTGCCGTCGATAATCTCTATCGCGCCCTCGGCGCAGGCAGTGACGCACTCGCCGCACCCGTTACATTTGTCTTCGTCGATCCTGACGATATTTCGCACTGTCATAACAATTCCCTAACCCGGCTAAACCGGAAATTCGAAATCCGAAACAAATCTCAAACCAAAATGCTCCAAGCCCAAAATTCCATTCCCGCCACGTCAGTCGCAAGCAACCCGATGTGGCATGGGCATCTTGCCCATGATCCACGGGCAGGATGCCCGTGCCACATTTTATTTTGTTGGATGTTCTAAACACTAAATACTAACTGCTATGCAAGCATCGCCGCCAGGTCGTCTTTGACGGTTGTAATCGGAGCGATATTGAAAGTTTCCACTAACACATTCAAAACGTTCGGGCCGATAAACGCTGGCAGTGTCGGACCTAATTTTATATTCCGGATACCCAGATGCAGCAGCGTAAGCAGAATGCAGACGGCCTTTTGCTCATACCAGCTCAGCACAAACGACAGCGGCAACTCGTTCACTCCGCAGTCGAATGCTCCGGCAAGGGCAACTGCAATCTGCACCGCCGAATACGCGTCGTTGCACTGCCCGACATCCAGCAGCCTCGGAATCCCGCCGATATCGCCGAAATCCAGTTTGTTGAAGCGATACTTGCCACAGGCAAGAGTCAGAATGATGCAATCTTCGGGCACAGCTTTGGCTAATTCGGTGAAGTAGTTTCGCCCCGGTTTCGCCCCGTCGCAGCCGCCAATCAAAAAGAAGTGTTTTATCTTCCCTGCCTTGACCGCCTCGATAACCGCACCGGCGGCCTCCATGACGGCGTTGCGGGCGAAACCGATGGTGATCTGTTTATCTTCGGCATCGGCGGCAAAACCATCCGCCGCCAGCGCCGCAGCAATCACCGGTGAAAAATCGCCGTCGCCAATATGTTTTACGCCCGGCCAGGCGACAAGACCCGAAGTGAATATCCGGTCCTTATAGCTGTCCTTCGGCCGCTGTATGCAGTTGGTGGTCACCAGGATAGCGCCCGGAAAAGCATCGAACTCCTTGTGCTGATCCTGCCACGCGCCGCCGTAATTGCCCACCAGATGCGCGTATTTCTTCAGCTCCGGATACGCCAGGCAAGGCAGCATCTCGCCGTGCGTATACACGTTAATCCCCTTGCCGTCGGTCTGCTCGAGCAATTCGGCCAGGTCCTTCAGGTCGTGGCCCGACACTAAAATCGCCTTGCCCTTGACCGGTGTAATCCGCACCTGCGTAGGTTCCGGATGCCCGTATGTCCCTGTGTTGCCGGCATCCAGCAGACCCATCACCTTAAGGTTCACC
>JAGHBX010000068.1 GCA_021160785.1 Planctomycetota bacterium
CCACGTGGTTGCCCCCGTCAGCAAGGCACGCCGCCGCAACAAGACCCACATACCCGACACCTACTACCGAAACCTTCATATTCGTCTCCTTTTTCCTGCCAAGTCTCCCCAGACCGGGCCAATAGTGAAACGCCGTTGGTGAATTATATGGGCATACTCCGTCCCCGTCGGTTGCGCACAAATGCCCAACCACTCCCACAACAAAGCTCTTTTCAAGCCTTTGACTATTCCAGAAAGGCCGGAAGAATCTCCGGCAGATTCGCGGTAAAACCCAGCGAGATTACTTGCTGATTCCCGTCCGTTGAGCCCTGCTGAATCCCTCCCCGACTTCACAAGGCCTGCTGCACTGTAACTATCGGCACATAAAGGACATAGTATGAGAAAAGCCTTCGACAAAACCACGCAATTAACCCGCTTTAGGCACCCAAAAATTACGTCGGATAACGTCGGCGTGTTCACTACAATAAGCCCGATGAACCTATAATACACCCCCCTATTGCCCGCAATAGGTGCACAACGTCCTGTCATTCTCCCACACGGTAATACTGGATAACGTTGAGTAGGTAAACTTGCCCTCGAGTTTCTCCCAGGCAAATCGCGCAATGTTCTCAACCGTCGGGTTTATCCGACCGAACTCGGGCACCTGCAGATTGAGATTCTTGTGATCGACACAGCTTATAAACTCAACACATACAGATTTTTCAAACCCCCCAATGTCAAGTTCTTCACGCGACATTGCGCGCTTAACGGTAACCTGCACAACGTAATTATGCCCGTGGCCGGCCGGATTGGCGCACTTGCCGAAGATCTCTAAGTTCTTTTCCTCACTGAACTTATCATTCCACAGCGTATGCGTCGCTGCAAACTCAAATTTCTCGCTGAAATAAAACACTGTGCGATCCTCCGGGTCAAAAGCCAGGCTCCTGAAGGGGCTCAAGTCGAGACTTAACCGACTGACCGGCAATGAGCCAAACCTGCCTTCCAACTGTATAAAGGTTTCCTGTAAAATTGCGACAACGTCCGATAACGGCAGGTGTTTCCCCGCTCTAAAGGCCGTTCCGATACGATCGGCGAAGATCGGAACCACCGCTGTCCGCACCTGCCGGTCAATTTCGACCACATTCACCACGAAACCGGTCTCGGCATCGATGGGCCCAACAAGTTCGACCCAAAGACTGAAATACAGGGCAAAACCCTGCCCGCAGGGTCTGGAGGCGTATGAATTAAAACCCTCCGGACGCTCTTTGAGAAACGGATTGATCGAGAAACGAATCTGGCGAGCAAGTTTATGCATCATATTGACCTATCAACGCGAGAGGGAATATACCTTATGGTATTTAGCCTCGGTTCTTGTGCATCAACCCGATAACCTCGGCCCGGCTGCGGGGATCGGTCTTGAACAACCCGCGAAGGGCACTGGTCACCATCTCGGAATTAGGCTTCCTGATCCCCCTGATAGTCATGCAGCTATGCGAAGCCTCGATGACCACGGCGACGCCTTTGGGCTTGAGATTGTCCATCAGGAAATCCGCCACCTGTGCCGTCAACCGCTCCTGAAGCTGCAGCCGCTTGGCGAAGCAGTCCACTATCCGGGCTATTTTGCTGACCCCGAGGATCTTGCCGTCCGGCAAATACGCCACGTTCGCCGTCCCTATAAACGGCATTATATGATGCTCACAAACGCTGAAAAATGGAATATCCCTCAGCAGCACCACCTCGTCATACTTCTCGTGAAAAACGCTCCGCAGATGCTCGGCCGGCTCGTGCTGCATACCCTCCAGCAACTCGACATACATATTCGCCATACGTCGCGGCGTCGCCTTGAGCCCCTCGCGGTTCGGGTCTTCACCGATAGCCAACAGTATCTCACCAACCGCCCTTTCAATCCGCTCAACGTCCACAGGTTTGCAAATCTCTTGATCCATAACACTGTCCCTCGAAAATCAATCTACTTCTTTCGCTTAGATGAATTCACCACAAACGTCGTCAGCAGCCTGACGCCAAAACCTATCGAGCCGGGACAGCCGAACTTCTTTTCGCCGTCGACCATCCCAGTGCCGGCCATATCGATATGCGCCCAGTCAACGTCACCTGCAAACTCGCCCAGAAACGCCGCCGCCGTACAGGCGCCTGCCCACTTGCCGCCGATATTTTTCAAATCGGCTATCTTGCTCTTCATCAGTTCCAGGTACTCGGCGCCGCAGGGCAGACGCCAGACCTTTTCGCCGCTGCTTTCGGCGGCCGCCTTGATCCGTTCAACGAGTTTGTCGTTATGGCTCATCACACCCGCTAACCCCTCGCCCAATGCAACAACACACGCGCCCGTAAGCGTCGCAATATCCACGATCACATCACACTCGAGCTTGACGGCATGGTGTATCGCATCGCACAGAATCATCCTGCCCTCGGCATCGGTATTCTGAATCTCCACCGTCTTGCCGCTGTACGTGGTAACGATGTCGCCCGGCCGATAGCTCATGCCGCCGGGCATGTTCTCCGCCGACGGGATAATACCGTAGACCTGCACCTTGGGCTTGAGTCCCGCAATCGCTTTCATCGCGCCCAACACAGCAACTCCACCGGACTTGTCGAATTTCATATCCTGCATCCCGGCACCAGGCTTAAGGCTGATCCCGCCCGAATCAAATGTGATCGCCTTGCCCACAAGCCCGACTGTCTTGCCCCTGGTGGCGGCCTTACCGGCAGGGGTGTACTTGAGCATGATCAGCCGTGGCTTGTTTGCCGAACCCTGGCCGACCGCCATCAGCCCGCCCATCTTCTTGGCCTTAATCTGCTTTTCATCGAGCACCGTACACGTCAACCCCGGCGTATCTTTAGCAAGCTGTTTGGCAAGTGTCGCCAACGACGGCGGGTTGATCACATTGGCGGGCCGATTCATAATCGTACGTGCAAAATTCTGTGACTGTCCGATAACATCGCCCACGCGAGCGCCCTTGGCGAGTTTTCTCGACCTGACGCCGTCAGGCTCGGCGATGGTTATGTTGAGTTCTTCGCTTCGAGGATCCTCGGTTTCGGTCACAAATTCATCGTATCTGTACGCCCCGAAGCAGGCCCCTTCACAAAGCACCTGACCCAACGTTTCGGCATCGAACTTACCCGCTGCAAGGTCCGCATGCAAAGCCAGAACGCAGCTTGCCGCCTTCAAATTCACCGCCTGGCCCGCCGCGCAAATCGCAGCCCGGCGAACCCCGTCGACGCTCGCTTCTTTCCGTTCGCCCAACCCCACCAAAAGAACGCGCCTGGCCCCGATCTCCTCGTTGCCGTACAAAAGCGCCGTCGTACCAACCTTGCCCTTGAAGTCGCCCAATTCGCGAACCTTAGCAATCGCCCCGCCAAGCCTGGCGTCCAACGCCTTACAAAACGCACCGGCCCGGCCTTCGGAAAACACACCCACCGCCAACAAATCAGACCGAACCGTCAGAGCATCGACCCTGCCAACCTTGACATTAACCTTAATAATCTCTCTGGCCATTCCCTGTTTCTCCTAACTACCTAAACCCACACATTAAAGCAGACTCTTTACTGCAAATCTAACCAAAAATGCCGTAATTGAAACGGTGTTGGCGGAACTTTTGGGCGATCAAGTTCATGATCTAATCTGCTTACACCATTCTTCTTCCAGCCTTTGGGGCTTAATTTTATTCCAGGCAGGCGGTTGCTCCCCGCTTCCGCGTTGACCTTAGTCAGAATTTCCTTTCCTTCACCACCCTGAATGTATCCGATCATCGTTCCCGAAGAAGAGTGTTTACTATAAGAATGTTCTGGATTTATGAAACGGCAAACCCCTCTTGTTACATAATGTTTGCAAAACTCCGATTTGGCTTTATCTAAACGCTTGCATTCGATTGCATATTCTTTATATCTTTTGTAATCCTGCGCTTCGCCATCGTCATACCATTGCCACAAAAAATCTGGTTTTTTTCTTTCGGCATGGTTCCCTTCCGGCAAATTATGATCCGGTTGATTTTGCGCTTGAAAAATAGGCAGATTGTCAACATGCGCATTATCTTTCCTTAATTTCTCATTTGCCTTACGAATGTATTTGTCCAGTTTTCTGCTTATAGAATCTTCCTTGACAGGAAAAGAGCTTTCTTCTTTTAGCATTGTCTCCATTGCCAAGAGAAAAAGATCAAGCAAACGAGACTCATGGCTAAACCACAGCCTGTCACCTTTTGAAATCTTAGGCCGTGACAATCTTAACGTCCCCCATCATCAGATTGCATATTCATTGCCTGCAGCAATGTAGCCTCAGCGTCTTCGCGCGCCATGCTTCGCGTCCACAGCCGTCTTTCGTTGCGTTTGATAATCATTATGTCAGTATCAGAAACAGTTCGGACTACTCCTTCAATATAAACTCTTTTGCTAACCGGCGCAAGTAGCGTTTCGTCAAGCTTCTCTAAGACTCTGTGCCATTGCTCCGTTTCAGATCCTTTCACAGGCCCAAGAGGTCTCTTTTTGTCCTGCGTTGAAAATACCATTGCAACCATTGGTATGTTTCTGTTTGGCCTAATTAGCTGCCACCGAAATTCGCCGTCAGGTTCAAGCTCTCGATTCCAGATGCGCAGAAACGTTCTGATATATCCTTCAAATCCTTTTTGCCGATCTCGCCTGGTTGGGATATCCTTACTCAAGCCACAGTTGTTTGCAGGCCGATCTACTTCGAGTAGTTTAACGGCTTCGCTATCAACATTATTGTAAAAAAGATCAAGCCCGTATTCGCACATCTCCCTGATAAGATCCTGCTCCGCCTCGTTCAATTCATACAAATCAAAAATGGCCTCATCAAGATCATGCTCAAGTTTGACAGTTTGTTCAAAAGTTAATGTCGTGTCATCAAAGATATCTGGATTTGACGAATTTGCTCCTTTTTTTTGCAACTCTTCTACGATTTCGACAATACGTCCTCGAAGCTTTATATCTATAGGGAACTGAATTGGCATACGTTGTATATCTTCCAAATGAATCTCATTGTGCCACATGCCCCACGATCCAGCAGTAAGCCAATAATAATATCTAGTGAGTGATGACCAGAAAATCCCTACCAGAATTTTCCCTTCCCACGTCGTAGCATTAGGAAGGCGAACACCATGAATTGAGTTTCTAAAACAAAAAGGTTCGCAGGCAAGCCTTGCGATAATTTGCCCTTTAGGCGTCATCCTTTCTGTTATACATCGCTTCACTAGTAAACGTGTTCCCTCATAAAGACAGATCGCCCCCTTGCGGTGAACTGTATCCGGCACAGTGTCATAATTATTTTTATCAATGAGGCCGTATTTTTTGAAATATCTTGTAGGTAATTCAGAATACTTCAACAGTTCTCCGGGTGGGTTGGGATATCCTGTCTTCTCGAAACCGCGGCCAAAATCAGCCGCTGTAATACTTTGCCCTTTAATTTCCAAGGTATCAAGCCTTGGTAATCTTCCCAAGACACGAATAAGCGACTCATCTCTATGGCTGCCCCACCAATATATTTTCCAAAGGTTATCGTCACTAATGACATCATTTTGTCTTAACCGCTTTAAATCAGGAACACCTAATATTACCGATTGTGTTCCCTTAACAATTGCGGTTTTCTTAGCAGACCAATACCTAAAGGACGCCTCATAATCGGGTTTTTGTTTTGTGAAGCAAACAGCGATAAAAGGCGACTGAGCACCTGATTGACGGGCTTTTCCTTTGAAAAAGATATCTCGGACATGTGCAAAATTTACAACAGACTGCAATGTTGTTGTCGTTAACCATTGCTTTCTAAATCCCTGACTCTTATCATGATTTTTGAATAATACTCCTGAGGAAACCAACAATGCTGCCCGACCACCATCACGCATTAGGTTAATTACTATATGAATAAATGCCTGAGACCATTCTCTGTCGCCTATGGATAATTTAGGCTCCTGCTTATCACACCATTGCACAGCCGTATCCATTGCATCACGGCTTTCTTTTTCTTCCTCTTTGTTGCCGGGTGAACCCCAAGGTGGGTTACCTACAACAATGTCTGCACAGGATTGAGTGAATTTAGATAATACATCATCATCTGCAACTTTGGCTTCTACATCAAAGGAATTGGCCTCAATCAGTATATCATAATGTTGTTCCGGCTTCCTGATCCTTCGTCTTTCATGCTTCAGGTTGGGCAGTTTTTTGCCTTGTTTTATTTGTTCTAAAATGTCCGGCGGATTCTGGTAATGCAAGAATGCAAGGTACAGACTAAATGCCGCAACCCGAATGGCTTCTCCATTAATGTCAATACCGGAAATCTGATCTCGAAGAATTTTTCTAAGTTGAGCATCATTGAGTCGCCTTCCCTTCTGCGAGCAGACCCTGTGGCGAACAATACGCCTGAAGGATTCAACAAGGAATATCCCGGACCCACATGCAGGATCAAGAATTCTGGGTTTTTCATCTAAGCACTCAGGTGTCAACACTTGACCTAACAAGAACTCCACTATAGCAGGCGGTGTATAATGCGTACCATTATTGCTATCCTTACTCTTGCCGGTATTATAAAATTCTTCATAAATACTGCTGATTAACTCAATCGGAATAATGTTGAACTTATAAGCAAAGAAGAAAAGCTGTTGCCCTTCAGCGTTACCACACAAAAAATCCCGAAGTATCCTTAAGTGTGCAGGCCTAACATTTGCTTGCTCTTCCTCAATATCTGGAAACATGTCGCCATTAAAATCTTTGCTGAGTTGTTTAAATAAGGCATAAGTAAAATCTTTGTTTCTCAGCACTCTAAAATAAAACCGTTTGGCAAGTTCAGGATCAACAAAAGAATCGGAAAGTGGCTCATCAAGAATCTTCCGCCATTCTGCCTTGCCTCTGGTGATTTTCTTGAAATAGCTTTCTTTAAGAATCTCTCGATCTTCGAGGTAGCGTATGAAAATTGACCGGCCAATAAGCGAATGTGCATACTTGGCTTCATCAAGGCCTGACTTCAACAGCTTATTGCGAACAGTCTGCAAATTCGATATGAGTGCTTTATCCGCGCGATTATCTTCACCGAAACGTTCGTCTTCAAACAACCGGCCGGTTTCAATTTGCTCACGTTTGAATTGTTGCAGCTTTTCGGAAACCTCGGCTATCGTTTCGGCCGTTTCAAGTCGGCGTTTTTCGAGTGTGTCTTCCCAGTCTTTTTGATCTCTTGCAGGCCCGTGATTTAGGTTATAAACCGCCAGCTCTCCGGGAGAAGCGATGAAAACCAATGGAGGCCTTGCCATATTCCATATTTGCCGGAATTTCTCTTGTTGCTTGTTTGAATCTGCCGTTGCAAATACGATTACAGGATTGTTATCGACAAAAAACACTTTCTCTGCGCCAACACCATTGGCAAGCGCCAACCATTCCCCCTTGTTTATCCAATCTTCCGAAGTCAAGCCTGAAGGAGAATCCGTAGCATCCAGCAGATCGCCCTCAGCATATCCTAAATGCTCATAAGCAGCGTCTAATAATTGTTGAGGAACTTCCATTTTATAACTACCCTATATTCTTGAACAACAACCCCTGATGCACCCTAAGCAACGCTAACTGTCTTATTATAGTACAGCTTAGATTAAGTAAAGGATTAATTAAAGGGCTCCCCCCCCCTTTTTCTGCCCCTGATTCGCCTTCCTGCTTCTGTGCCTCAGGTAGCTTTCGATAAACGGTTCTATCTGTCCGTCCAATACCGCTTGCACGTTGCCTGTCTGCTCGTCGGTGCGATGGTCCTTGACCATCTGATACGGCTGCAGGACATAGCTCCTTATCTGGTTGCCCCAGGCGATTTCGCCCTTGTTGCTGTAGAGTTTGGCTAATTCGGCATCGCGTTTCTGCTGCTCCAGCATATAAAGCTTCGAACGCAGCATCTTCATTGCCTGGGCGCGGTTCTTGTGCTGACTGCGATCATTCTGGCACTGAACGACGATCCCCGTCGGTTCATGCGTAATCCGCACCGCGGAACTGGTCTTATTGACGTGTTGGCCGCCGGCGCCGCTGGCGCGATAACAATCGATACGAAGATCTTCTTCCTTCACCTCGATGTCGGCGTCTTCGTATTCCGGAATGACATCGACGGCGGCGAAACTCGTGTGCCTTCTGCTCTGCGAGTCAAAGGGACTGATCCTGACAAGCCGGTGCACACCCGTCTCGCAGGACAACTTGCCGAACGCAAAGAGCCCGCTCACCCGAAGCGTCGTCGAACGAACACCCACCTCCTCGCCCGGCGTCAGATTCAACTCTTGGCAGGAAAACTTGTTCTGCTCGAAATATCGCGTGTACATCCGAAGCAGCATATTCGCCCAGTCGCAACTCTCCGTACCGCCGGCGCCCGCGTGAATGCTGAAAAAGCAACTTCTCATATCGTCGGGTCTGTTGAGGAGCCCGGAGATTTCGATCTCGTCGCACCGTTTGGCAATCTTGTCAAGATCGGGCCGGATCGATTCCAACGTCTCGGCGTCGTCTTCTTCGACCGCCAACTCAAACAACTCAGCCACATCCCCGATAGCCCCGCAAACCTCGTCCACGGGCTCAATCAGCGATTTTACCGCACTAAGCTGTGAAACAACCCCCTGTGCATGCTCCCGGTCGTCCCAGAAGCCGGTTTTAGCCATCTTCTTCTCGAGTTCGGCGCGTAAACTTACCTTCTCAGGTAAGTCAAAGCCAGTCCCGAATCTGTTCGATCCGGGCCGTCAAGTCCTCGATTGCCGTTTTAACTTCCGATATTTCCATAGTTTGCTCCAACCTGTCGGATTATTAAACCCGTTTTATATGCTCAAATGAACCATCATGCAAGAAATGATTCCTCACCACCCCCTGAATATGTGATTTTACTGCGAATTGTTCGCCCGGCGTTTGGGAACGTAGTTCGCCCAGGCGCTTCGTCCGTCGCTAAACACCTGCCACCGCGAATAAAGGAAATGCTGAGCACGCCGGTCCGGATCGATCTCAATTCGCGACCGCCCCTGCCACTGCAGCAGATCCTCCTTTATCAGCATCGCCTCGTGCGCAGTCGCCTCTACGGCGTTTCTCTCCCGCTGGTCCCGCGCAAGGTCGTACTCGAACACCTTGTCAATGTACGGCCAGTAAACAACCTTGCGATTGCCCTCGACGTAGCCGATAGGGCTGTTGGAATACCACGACGAGAAATACAATCGCCGGTCGGCCGACGACGGCGTAAACGCATCCTTGCCTTCAAAACCCGCACCGCTTATATCGCAGCCGATCAGGTTCAGGATCGTCGGCGTAACGTCAAGTTGGGAACAGGGCCAGTCAATCTCAAGGCCCGCCTCGACATGTCCCGGCCAGCGAAGCACCCACGGAACCCGAAGCACTTCCTCGTAAGGGTACCACCGGGCGACATTGGTCTGCGAGCGAAAACTCGTGCCGTGATCGCCCATGACGCAGAATATCGTGTTGTCGTCCGGATCAAGCTCTTTCAATTTGCCGCTCAGTTCCTTGAGAAAACAATCCGTATAAGAAAGCGACTGGAGATATTTGTCGTACAGCTCGCTGCGGGGTTCGTCGAACCATTTGGGCACGTTGAACGGATCATGCGACACCGACGTCATGACCATCAGAAAATACGGCTTCTCGCTTTCTTCGATCCACTCGGCAGCCGGCTTGATCAACCTGAAGTCGTCGCCCGACAGGTAGCCTAAAGTCGCAGAGGGATCGCCGAGGTCTTCGCGAAACCACACATGGTCGAAACCGAGGTTGTGAAAAAATCCGGGCCCACATTCGAAGCTGCCCTTGGACATCATAAAGAACCCGCTGCGGTAACCGGCTCGTTTGAGAAGCGTGGGCAGTCCTTCGTAGGGTACGTCGACCGGCACGGCTTCGACATAGTCGGCCTCTATAACCGGCGTTGTGGAAGTCAGCGCCGACCAGTAAGCCTTGGTCGTATGCGACACGGGAACCCGCGTCAGGTGAAATTCGACCCCTTCATCGGCCAACTGAGCAAGATACGGCGTAACATCCAGATCGCTGTCGCCTAATGAGGTCATACAGTACGAGACACTCTCCAACAAAACCAGCACGATATTCGGCAATTTCGACGAATCGCCATCCGGCACGACAACCTGCCTTTCGCCGGCACGCTGAATGTTCCTCGTGGCGATCTTAACCGGCTCGTCCTCGGACAGACCGGCGGTTGAAGAGACCAGCGCCCGCCATTGGCTGCTGAAGTCAAGCACCTCGCTGGTCATGTTCGATCGCGCCTGGGACTCAAATATCGGCTGAATCATGAGCAGCAACAGCACGATCAACAATTTCACCGCCGCCCAGCGCACATGCAGAAAACGAACAGCGACCACCTGCAAAGGGCGGTACAAACGCCACACAAAAAACGCAACCGCCGCAAAGACAGCTATCAACAGCAAAATCGCCGGTATCAGGTGGCTGACAAACTGAGACGCAACGATCGGCAGGATCTCTTTGAAATCACGAAACAGAACGACAACAAGACCGGGCTGAAGCTGAACCCCGCTTCGCATAAGCCAGCCCATATTGCACACCGACCAGACCGACACCGCCGTGGCCATAACAAGCGCACACCTGGCGACAGCGACGGAGGGCTTCAAAATATAAAGCAGCCGGATCAAAAGTGCGACCGCGAAGAAGAAAAAGACATCCGGAAGCACCACCGCCAAGGAGTTGACAAAACCGCTCTCCGGACGCTGGCGCACAATGATCTCCATCTTGCCCCAAACGGTGCAAGCCAGCCCTCCAAGCAGAATCACCGTCTCGGTCCTGGGAAACCACCAGCGAAATCCCGCCGGCGACGATACAGGAGCCTGCTGCCCGGTCGATACCTCAGATGACGATTCCAACGCCATTACACAACCCCAATTCAAGATCAGTCCAAGTTAAAGACTTGCTCACACCTCTGAGCCTACCAACTCATCGCCCGACTATCAAGAAAAAATCCAAAAAACGAGCAATTTCGCAGGATGTCGGCGGTTTTTTTCGGTCCCAAAGGCGATGTCTGTTGTGATATTTATTTTGTTGAAATAACGCTGTTTCCTTGGTATATTTCAAACTACTTAAAGCCTGAAGAAGTGAAATGAAGGTGTCCGGCGGCCCGCTCAACTTGGCGGGGCGAGCTTGACGCCATGTCTTTTCGCTTCCTTTACAAGAGCCGCCCGCATTCGATTAAGCACGTCGGCGCATTCCTTCTCGGGCGCCAGGTTCTTCATCTCGCCGGGATCGTTTTTAAGATCACAGAGCATCTCGCCGTTATCGACCGCGTCGAAGAGCGTGTATTTATAGCGCCCGTCCGTGATCGCTCGCGACAACTCTGTTTCGATCATCAGGTATTTTCGCCACTTTGACTTTGACTTTCCGCCAAGCAGCGGCTTGACCGAACGTCCGGGCAGATCTGGCATGTGCTCGATACCCGCTATATCGCAAAGCGTCGGCAGGAGGTCCAGCCCGTTGCTGACGAGGTGCTCACTATCGACATGGCCGGGCTTGCTCACGCCGGGATACCGCACGATGAGTGGAATACGCGCCGCCTCCTCATAAGAATGCGACTTGTGCTCGATTCGATGCGCCCCGTCCATATCGCCGTGATCGGATGTGAAAATAACAACCGTGTCATCCTCAAGGCGAGCCTGCCGCAGGGCATCGAGCACAATGCCGATCTGCCCGTCGACACGTTCGGTCAGCCGGGCGTAGGTCCAGCGGTGAATCCGCCAGTCTTCATCGGTCCAGTTCTGCCGCACATACCACCTGAAGTCGCGCGTTTTCAAAAGCGCCACAACGCCTTTGGGTTCCGGCTTCGTGGGCTCGTAATTTTCTCGCAGCGGCGGACAGAGCTTCTCAAAAAACTCCCGCCGCGAAACGCCATCGGGAATCTTTTCGGCCTCGTGCATGACTTCAGTCGCCCGGTTGGTGCTCCACTTGCTCGGGTTGAGAGCCTGGATCGCCTGGAAGCAGATATCGTGCGGATTGATGAACGATGCGACAAGCAGAAACGGCTTATCGTGGGCGCCCTTGATATACCGGGCGCACACCTCGGCGAGTTCGGCACGCTGATCGCCGGTCAGATTGCGGAATCCGCAGTCGGTAATCTTCCGCATAGCGCCGGGCAGATGTACCTTGCCGCCGTAAACGGTCTCGTAGCCGGCCTTTTGAAAAATGTGCCCCATCGCACGAGACACAAAACGCTCGGCGCCTTCGGATTTGGCGTTTTCGCGCATGGCCACAGCCGAAGGATAGAACCCGGTCATCATGCTGAAACGCGACGGCGAGCAGACCGGATTGGCGGCGTAGGCCTTTTCAAAACGCATACCATTTTTCATCAGCGAATCCATCGCCGGCGTGCTGAGCCACTTGTTGCCCGCACAGCTCATCATAGTCGCCGACTGCTGATCGGTCAGGATGACCAGGATATTCGGGCGTTTAGCGCTTTGCGCCCGTGCCGAACCGCAGCTTGCCAGGAATAACCCCGAACTTTTCAGAAAATCTCTTCTGTCCATATCGATCCGCTCCTAAAGATTTAGTTTCAGTGGTGGGCTAAGAGCCCACCCTGCCAAATGTTTCATCGTTTATTCTTGATGTCGTAGGCCATGAGGTAATCGCCGTGGCGTATATACAGCCTGCCGTCGGAAATCGACGGATGCGCCCAGAACTTGCCCTTGCCTTTGGTTATCTTGAAACTGCTCACCGGCGTAAAGCCCGCCGGCGTAGCCCTTACCAGTGCGACATCGCCGTCGTTTTCGTCGTAGCAGTAGAGCATGCCCTCGGCGTAGATGAGCGAGCCCTTGTTGCCGTTCCACTCCGTGTCGTACATCGTTTTGCCGTCGCTCCATCGGATACACGCCCAGTCGCCCCTTGAGTTGCTCCGCCAGTTTGAGCCATAGAGGTAGCCGTCGATGAGCATTACTCCGCCGTGGTGAACGTCCAGTGTTGTGTCAGTCCATATCCTGTTCGCCTTGCTTCCGTCCGGGCTTAGCTGGAGCATCGCCCCGCCATTGTCATAGCCGCTTGTGGTGTAAATCCGTCCTTCATGAAAAATCGGAACGTTTGCATTAACAGCACGTTTTCTGTCCGTATGGTATCCGTCGAGACTGTCGGCCCAGAGCAGTTTGCCCGTCTTAGCATCGATCCCGACGACCGAGTCCCTCAGCATGGTTGCAATGATGCGGTTGGGCCCCATCTCGAAAACGCGCGGATTGCAGTAGGTGGATTCCTCGCTGAGCTGGGTGCACTCCCAGACGACGCTGCCCGTCATTTTGTCGAGCGCCACTACACTTGCAATCGCACCGCCCGGCGTGCATATAATATTGTCTCCGTCAACGAGGATATTCTCCGACATCCCCCACAGCGGATACTTGCCCTTGTATTTGCTGAAGACATCGAGCGACCATATGATATCGCCGGAAGCCGCATCGAAGCAGTAAACCTCCCCGACGCCGCTAAACAGATAGAATCGGTCGCCATCCACGGTCGGGGTGCTGCGTGTGGCGCGATACGACCCTGCCCACCCCGTTCCGTAACAAATCTTCCACTTCAGACCGCCATTCAGATCAAACGCAAAGACAAATTCCTGCCCCTTTGTCATCCCGGTCGTATAGACCGTGCCCCGGGATATCGCCGCCGAGGAATAGCCGTCGCCCAGGCCGTCAACTTCCCACAGCAGCTTCGGACCGCCGACGGGCCAACGCTTCAAAAGCCCGGTTTCGGCGGATTTGCCGTCCCGATCAATGCCCCGAAACTGCGGCCAATCCGCACCTGCACACATCGAACACAGCAATAACGCCCAAATCGCAGGGAGAATAACAATCTTTCTGTTTGCCGCCAAAACAACCTCCACCGAGGAATACAAAGATTTTCAAACAGCGCCGAGACTGTCCCGCCGCTTCACATTCAGTGCTATCCCGTTAACGATACCAGAAATCACGCTCAAATTCAATCATACCGTCTTTTCGCTGCCTCCGAGTAGGCGCACACTTACCTGTTTTTCGCCTGCGTTGTTTGTTTTTCGATGAGCTTCAGGATTTCTTTGCCCAGGGCGTCGCCGATGAGGAAGTAGCTTTCGGCGTTGCCGAACCAGTGATGGCCGTGTCCTTTGTTTGGGGATTGGTTCCGGTCGCGGGCGAAGTTGTGGGTGATGACGAAGGCGGCGTTTTTGATCCGCTCGGCACCGGCCTTCTGGGCCTTTCTAAAGGCCGCCATATTACCGCTGGCGTCGGGGCCTCCGTTGCCGAGTTCGCCGATGACCACGGGCAGATTCGGCGACTTGAATTCTGCGCGTATGTCCTTTACCAGATTGACGAGATTGTCAGCGTATTCGGGTATCGCCGGAGGCGTGCACATATCGTTCCAGCCCTGCATCCAGACAAAGCCCGCAATCTCATATCCTCTGCCGGCCAGATCGGGAAAAGTCTTTTCCATGTTGTCCAGAGCAGTGTGAATTTCTTTTAGCATCAGTTTGTAAAACTCGCCCACCTCGCCATCGGAACTTGGCGGACGGAAATCCTTGAACAGGCTCTTGCCGCCCCAGGCGGTCTTTATCAGCAGCACGGGCTCTTTGTAATAATCGCCCACGACGTGACCGAACTGCAACTCGGGCCCGATGTGGCTGTCGCCGCCGTAACCGGTGTATCCGATCGTCAGACCGCCACTTCGCTTTCTAAACGTTATCTTGACATCGTCGCGAACCACCCACTTTCCGTTTTCATCCTTGAGGTGCTTAAAGAGGTGAGCCTTTTTGGCATCTTTCATGACATTGACAAGGTTGCCCCTGCCGCCGTTGTAGAGTTGGGGATGATCCATCGAGACAACGCCCTGGCCTTCCATGTTCGACTGACCGGCGAGCAGAAATACCTTCACCGGCTTCTTAGGCGGTTCAGTTTTCGCAGCGGTTGCGACAGCGAGGAGGGACAAAGCAAAAACTATAAGCGATGCACGTTTCATCATTTTGCTCCTTATATGTGGGTTGCCATTCATGCCAAAGACAGGCCTGTACGACTTCGGCGATGTATTATACCATGACTTTCCTCGAATTTCGACAGTGCCGCCCGGTTTGGCGCCCGAATCGACGCAGCATGACACATTTTCATGTAAAATCTCTTGAAGCCCTGTCCTTATACGGTATAATTCGCCTGTTTTCGGGATGTTCCACCCGATGAGCCGGGCAAAGGGGAAATTGCATTAAGTGGGGAAAGGGCAGGACATGATAAAATTTGGTTCCATGGAGGAAATACTTGCATTCGCCATAAACAAGGAAGAGGCCTCGTATCTGTTCTATACCGATATGGCGCGTATGATCGAAGACGAAACGGTCAGCCGGCTTTTTGAGGATTTTGCCAAAGAGGAGTTGGACCATCGTGAGCAACTGCGACTGGAAATCATGAAAATGGGCAAGGTCGTCAGCACAGATGATGACTGGTCGAACCGCACCCGCGCCGAATATGCCGTCGAGGTCGACCTTCCGGAAAATTTCAGTTATACCGACGCACTCAAATTAGCGATATCAAAGGAAAACGCCGCGTTCAAACTGTATATCGACCTGCTGAAACTCACCGAAGACCCGGAAGCCATCGAAATATTCACCGCCCTTGCCGAAGATGAAGTCCGGCACAAGATTGGATTCGAATCGGCATACGAAAAATACACACACCAACAGCGCTGATGCACGCGACGCAATCGGTTGCAGGTCGGTCAATCTCCGCGATGGTTCATATTTTGGCCGTTCAGTCCAGCACCTGGATTCGGATGTTGCGCCACTTGACCTGGCTTCCGGCGGTCTTGCTGCCGTGGACCTGCAGTGCGATAAAGCCCTTTGGCGTCATGTCGTCGGTCAGGTCCGCCGCGGGCACACCGTTGACCCATGTCTTAATAGAATCGCCGATCGCCTCGATTCGATAATGGTTCCATTGGTGGCCGTGCTTAAACGCCCTGCGGGCCGGCTCGTTCTTTGTGAGGTTATTGAGCCAGCCACGACGACCTTCGTCGTATATTCCGCCGCTCCATGAACGCGGCTCATCGGCAGGCGCCTCGCTGCCATCGGCGAGCAGATTCTTCGGCGTCTTGCTGTAAGGTTCAAGCGATGGATCGATCTCGACCTGATAGCCGTGGACCCTGCCATCCTTATAATCGGGCGTGCTTTCACTGCGTATCTGTATGCCGCTGTTTAGGTGCTCGTCCACGAGGACATCCACTTCCAGGATGAAATCGCCGTAATCTTTTTCCGTACATAAGAAGCTGTTGGGCGTATTGAGAACCGTCTCGCCCACGATTACGCCGTCGACAACGGAGTACTTTGCCTGTCCGCCCCGCTGCACCCAGCCGTTAAGCGTCTTGCCGTCGAATAAATCCACCCAGTTCTCCTGTGAGGCCTGTTTCTGCGAGTCCTGCTTGGGCACACAGCCGGTTACGAGCAAAAATACAACAACCGTTGAGACCGCAATTGCCGCCAGAGTCCTTTTCATAGTCTTTTCCTTTCAAGCAAGATTTATAAGCTTTATTAACGAATACTCAGGTTAACACAAAAACTCATCCCACGCAACACATAATACCAATCACAACAATAAACTGCACGTTGGGCAGTCGCAATAGCGTCCTGTGCGAGCAATGTCAACTCGTCCGGTCGAAAAAACCTTCTGCTGTCGTAAAACCGACACCTTTAGATTGCACTTGTACATGCCCTTGATCCGGCTATAATAACACCCGGCTTCTCTGTGCAGGTTGCCAGGCAAAACAAACGATGATCTATTGAAAGGGCAGGATAATGAAAGTCAGTATTGCAAATATCTCACTGTGTGTCATCATTGCTTTGGCTGTAGTGTTGGGCGGCTGCCGCAAGAAAGCGGACGAGGAGCCCCAACCCGTCGACCAGACGAACTCAACTAAACAATCCATTTCCGAACTTGGCGGCAAGGCCGTTGAAGAAGCCAAAGAGGCAGTCGCAAAGGTCGACGAAACCGCTGTCGAAATCAAGGAAAAAGCAGTCGAAAAAGTATTCAGCATCGTCCAGCAGTTCAAAGCTGATCAGGGAAAGAGCATCCCCGATATCACCGCCGGCGCCAAAGAGATGGCGGTGGAGAATCTTCGCAAGATGGGAGAGAAGTATCGCGATGTCGTCGCTGAAAAAGAGCAGCAGTTGAAGAAAATAACACAAGGATACCTCAACTTGTCCGACGCCGACAGAAAGGCCGCCATAGGACAGATAGCCGAGACCGGCATCAACGAGACAAAGAAGAGCCTCGACATAATGAAGGAACGATTCGGAGTCTACTACAACGCCCTGAAGGAAAAAGGCGGCAACCTAACCGGCCTGGACATCTGACGGGAGTCTCTGAGACGACCGACAACATCAAAAGACTCACCAGCGCCCGCCGGACCGGAGTCCGGCGGAGCGCTTTAGCCGCTGGTTAAGTGTTCTTCAACTCAGTTACGATCTGGCGGGTTTTTGGGGACTGGACTTTGTGGGCGGTTTTGAAGGCGGCGGCGGCTTCGGCGCTTGTTTGTTTTAGCAACTCATTGCCTTCGATGATCTCATGCAGCGCCTTTGACTTTTCCCTTGCCCGTCTGAAGAACCGGCTCGCCCTTATCCCGTAGGCCCCGCCGATGATGCCCGCTACGGCGATGCTAAGCTCCAGCAGGCCGTCGGTAACATCCCACACGTCCGGTCTCATGCTCGAACGCGATAGCGCTGCGGCGGCGATGCCCCGCGACGACTCGGCCAGGACATCGTCGATCGTCTCGGCGGCGGGCAGCACCTGGGGCAAGCCATAGTCAGCCATAAACGCCCGGCTCTGCAGTTCGCACAGCGATGTCAACTCGGAAAGCGCAGGCGTAACCTCACTCTCGCGAGCCTCCGCCGCCGCCATCTGGGCCGTGCGATGATGCAGATAAGCATTTTCCTTCTGAACCTCGCCCGGCGCAAACCGCAGACTCTCGCAGCCGCACGTAAACACCAAAACCATCACCAACAAACCAATCATCCATCTCATAACCATCCCCCTTTCAAAAACATAAATAACCATAAACATTAAAATCATTGATAATTCGTCGAATCATGCTATCTTTATCCTGTTGCAAATGGAGATCGCAAAGTGGATATAGCCAGGAAATTCAAACCGCATACAATCTTGTTGTGGCGGCCTGTGGCTGATCATCCAGAAGCAGCCAAGATCATTTCGATGTTTCCAGCAGCAAAGATCAAACTCATAAGTCATCAGCGCATGCCTCCAGTCGACAATCTTTCAGCAGGACAGGCTCTTCTCCAAAGCAAAAGAACTCTTATGATCGGGCAGACAACTTCATTCGTGGGCAATTTTGACGGCTGCCTCGGATCATCCGTACAATGTTGCCCATATCACAAACTTGTTCCTCTCTCAAACGGCTGTCCGTATTACTGCACATACTGCTATCTTGCCTTTGTCTATCGCAAGTTTTCACCATTCATAAAGCTCAACATCAACTACGAAACGATGTTTCGACAAATAAGAAAAGCTGCCGCCAAACGCTCCGGCCCCGCCGACTTCAACATGGGCGAAATGCTCGACAGTCTTGCACTTGACCACATCACCGGCCTTACGGCAAAACTCGTTCCTTTCTTTGAGAATATCCCAAACGCCCACTTGATGCTGTTGACAAAAAGCGCCAACATCGACAATCTCTTATCCATTCCACCCGGCCGACAAACAGTTGTCTCATGGAGCCTCAACAGCCAACACGCCATTGACAACTACGAATTCGGAACCGCCACACTTGCCCAGCGACTGACCGCGGCGAAGAAGTGTCAAGAGCACGGCTACCGAATCCGCTTCCGCATCGACCCCGGCATTCTCCACCACGACTGGAAAAACGCATATTCTGACATGGTCAGACAGGCACTTACGACCGTCAAACCGGAAAACATTACGCTCGGAATGCTCAGGCTGCTGCCCGGCCACAAAAAACTTGCCACGGCTGCATACCGTAAGAACAGCGCCGCTCTAACAAGACAGCCTCTTACACAAAAGAATTCCGACGGCAAGCTAAGATACGCGCACGCCAATCGCATTGAGTTTTATAAGCATGTTATCAGTTGTATAAAGAGCTATAACTGTTGCGTTACCATAAGCCTCTGTCGCGAAACTCCGGAAGTCTGGCACGCCATGAAGAACCTGTGTGCCCCCGGAGACTGCAATTGCGTCAACAAATCAACTCACGCGACCACTCTCTTTTGAGCCACCGTTTGGTTGTCCGGAGTACAAAAACAAGCAAAATACTTAGAACTTCTAACAAAATGAAACGTGGCACGGGCATCCTGCCCGTGTATCATGGGCAAGATGCCCATGCCACATTAAAACACTCATTTTGCCAGGTAGTGTTATATGTCTGATAAGAATTCCCGTTCTCCGAATAGAATCATTGCTCTCTCGGAAAAGAGGTGTGGCGCGAGGCGGATTCCATGGCTCGCAGCCGGTACTCGTGCGAGATTGTCTTTTCCTGCAATGTCTCCAGCTTGCCGCACAGTTCCTTTTGCCGCTCTAACAGCAGCACTACATCTCGACCCACCATGTCAAGCTGCCGCTGCAGGTTGAACCAGCTTCCCACGATCAGAGAGCCCAACAACACCAACTCTAACAGAAACGAAATATTCACCTGCCGATTCAGTCGCCAGCCGTTTGTCTCTTTGGCCATCGTCACACCCTCCTCGGCCTCCTCCTCAGGATACGCAGCTTTGTCTGCTGCTTTTGAAAATCCATCGCCACCCGCTCAATCCAGAACAGGCTGCGGCCGTCTCTCCTGACGCCCAATACATCGCGGCTGTCCGGACTGCACGTAACGCCGTCGCCGCAGTTGTAGTACAGACCTGCAACCGGCGTTTCGACATCGATCGTCTCGATGATCGCTTCGTGTGTTTCGCAGAGGTTTCGCACGTAACCGTGTAACGCCTCGCTGTCGTCGACCTCGCTTGATGCAGAGTTATAGAAGATGCTCTTGCCGGAAACCTTTGCAAACTCAAATCGGCCGGAAAGATCAAGAACATGATCGATAACCTCCACCGCGGAATTCACCGGACCGTCGGCAACTGCGACAGTCAGCCGCTCGTCGCATGCTACCGACGCCGTGATGCGAAACTTCAAAGTCCCCGCACCGATCGCCGTCCACACATCTTCGCTGAGTTCGTCGTCCGCCAGCCACACACCGCATTCGTCATCCAACACATCAAACGAATCGACGTACTCCTGCCACGTCACCCCGTCATTGTAAGAGGCCTCAAGGTAATACCCTAACGACTCACCTTCCGAGTCGGTGCTCATCGCCTTGCCAAACGTTCGCCTTCGCTGAAGGAAAGGCGCCCTTTCAAATATCGATCCGAAGTCAAACGGCGTGCCGGCATAGTCGCCCGCCTCATTTAGACACCACTTTCGATAAACATCCCGCACCGCATCGAAGTCCGGATTCGTCGAAGGCGAATAATCACTTTGCGGTGCGCCTTCAAGCGAACTATCCCACGCTTCGATGAAGTCGAACGTCGCTTCATAAACCTTCCAGTCGCCCATCCCGATATACCGATGCGTAACCGGATAAAATCCCCTGCTGCCCTCGACGCGGCAGATGTTCGTTCGCCCGATGCTGAACGCCTCGCCCGCCTGTTGATGGTTCAGTTCCACTCGTCGCCCCACGCCCGGCCGATAGAACACGATTCGCTCTGCAGGACCGCCATCGGCCTGACACGGTTCAAACCGAAACCGCACACCCGTCTGCTCGCAGCATTTCTCAATCGCATCCAGCAATGTCATGCCGCTTACATCGACTTCGCCGAGCAGCCTGCCTTCAAATACCCCTTCGAGCTGCTCAACATCACCTGCGCCCAACTGCCCGCCGACAAGATGCTCGCTGAGCAAATATTCCACCGCCGCCGCACAACTCCACCAGGTTGCCTTTGCCTCGTCAACCTCGAAAACACGGCGCCATTTACCTTCGTGCTGCATGGGCGTCCTTGAGGCGTTCGGCAGACTGTCGCGATTGAAAACCGTCTCATACCCGTCAAGCCGCATCGTCGAGCCGCCACCGTGCAGTACGCGCTGCCCATAGACGCCGATGCGTCCAAGCCTCGCCGAATAATCCCGTGCGATGAGTTCAACGGACTCACAATCGCCGCGAATCTGCGTCTCAATATCCTCGATCCGCCCGGCAAACACCTTCACCGACCCTATGGCCGTTATGCCCATACCGCGATTGTACAAAGCGACGACGCTGACCTCTCTGCCGATTGCCGCAACCGTTTCGATCCGCTCAACGGCAACCCTTTCACCGTCGGGCCAAAGCGCCGGATTATACAAAAGCCTCGCCAGCCCGTACCCCGGCCCCGACGCCCGCACAATCTCGACAACCTCCAGATACGGGCACAACATCCCGTCAACGTAAACAACACACCTGCCCGCCGGCGCCGACAAAGCCGTCTCTTCCGCCGCAAAATAATCAACCCTGTTCGACATTCTAAACCACCCCAACGCTAAGTGTTCCCGCTTCAGCTGGCACGCATTCGGTTACGCCAATCCTGACCATACCCGCCAGAGGACCTTCAATACTGTTTACCGACTCGCACCTCACACAGAACCGATACGTCCCTTCACTGAGTACGCCGCTTTCATAGCTGTACAGACCCTTGCCCTGGTACGCAACCGTGCCCGAGGCATTCTCAAAATCGATCTCGCCCGATCCGTTGTCGGCGTAGACATTGAACCGCTCACACTCGGCCTGTTCCTCAGCGGGACAGTAATACCACACCAGTCTCACCCTCGGTCCCGGAATCTGCCCCGCCCGTAAACATAAGACATCGTTGCAGCCCGGCTTAATCCAGTTGCCTTCGCCGTCAAACGCCGCTTTGACCATCACACTGCTGCGCACCTCATCGCCACAGCCGTTTACATCCCGCAGCACATAGTAATAGACCGCCCCCGCCTCGTGCTCTGCTCTTGAAACGATCTGGCCGGCGTCGATATCACCCACAGCGACGAGTTTTTCGAAGTCAACATCAAAAGGCCCTCCACCCCGGTACAGATTCCGACAGCCCTCCACTCTGCACCAGAAGTCGCCCCCCGTCAAACCCATGCCGAGCTTGGCGCCGTTTGGCGAATCTCCCTCATACAATCCGTCAAAAAACTTCGCATCCATATCAACTCACCGCCTGCGGCTCTCTGTCCAACGTACTCTCGCCGTCGGCAATACCTAATTTCAAAATCGTATTGCCGCTTCCATCCTGAATCAGCATATCGCCATTGAGTTTGCTCTGACTCATTCGGTTTACCAGTCTCGCCAGCCCGTAAAAGTCCAGCCTCACCTCAACGGGGATATACCGCTCGGCGTTCGCCAGACCGTTAGTTCCGTTGGCGTCGGCGTCAATGACTCCCACAAGATCACCCGCATCGAAAGGCACGGTCCCGTAAGCGACGCCAAACTTGTACCAGCCGCCGCCGATCTCGCTGATCGCCGGAGCATCCCCCGACTTATCCACACCGCCAAGTGTTTCCAAACTCTCAAAAGCCATCTGCCCCGCCGCACCAGCAAGCGGACCGCCGTCCTTTGCAACATAAAACGGTATCTCAATTGCACTGTTTGCCATACCACCCCCTATCGAAAAATTTTCATCCTGCCCGCATTCATTACTCTTGCACGCTCGGCAAACTGATACTTCTGACCAATCGCCCCAATCACCGCAGCCCTGCCGTCAGGTCCCGGCCTACCACCCCGAAGCAGCAGTGGATTCCGCGCCCTAAAGTC
>JAGHBX010000257.1 GCA_021160785.1 Planctomycetota bacterium
ACTTTACCTGCAACTTTGACTTTGCCATCAATAGCCAGTGCCGGTGTTACCATCACGCCCATTTTCATTATGTCATTGATCTGAGTGACTTTTTCAAGTTCGTACTCAATTCCAAGCTCTTTGGCCGCAGCTTCGGCATTTTCAGTGAGTTTTTTACACTTGGGGCAGCCCGTGCCCAATATCTGTATTCTTTTCATTTTTGTTGCTCCTGTATCATGTTGATTCGACCGCAATTTTTTCCCGGCCCAGAAACCATCGAAACATCTGTCCAAACCCCACAGCGGCACTATCCATGGTCGAATAGACTACCGGGATCACTATCATTGTCAGAAATGTTCCCACCAAAAGCCCGGAAGCCGCCACGATTCCCAGGGGGCTCATTCGCTCCAGTCCTACCGCCATCTCAAAGATCAGGGGGGTCAGTCCCACAATGGTCGAGACGGTGGTCATAAGTATCGGCCTGATTCTCAACTGAACAGACTGGATAATAGCTTCATTTTTTCCAACGCCGCGTTTTCGGGCGTTGAGTATAAAGTCCAGCAGCAGAATGCTGTTATTGACAATTGTTCCGCCCAACAGAATCAGCCCCATTGTCGCCGGCTTGCACATCGGCTTGTCAAACAGGAGCAGTCCCCACATTGCGCCGGCGACGGCCAGCGGGATAGCCGCCATAATTGTCAGGGGGTGCCTGAAAGATTTGAACATTGCAAGAAGCAGCATATAGAGAAGAACCAGTCCGATCAGCAGGGCTTTACCCATTTCCTGTTTTCCCGTCTTCATATTTGATGCAGTACCGGAAACTTCAATTGTGTAACCGGCGGGCGCCTTGACCCTGGCAAGCCTTTTATGGGCCATTTTGGCTACCTGGGCAATGGTGTAAATGCGGTTTACACCCGTAACATCAATAGTGTTTTGCAGCCTCTCGCGCGTAATGAAAGGCTGGTCAAGGCTGGTTTTTACAGACGCCATGCTCCTTAACGGAACCTGTCCAAAGCGTGTTTGAACATACACGTCATTTATCTGCTGCGGCTGGTGAATATCTTCGTTGGCGTATTGGGCGAGAATGGGAATATCCAGAAAGCCTTTGAGCCGCATTGCGCTTGCGGGGATTCCTTTGACGGCGGTTTTCAATTCTGAAGCCACTTGTGCGGGGCTTGTTCCGTAGAGCCTCGCCAATGCGGGGTCAACAATAACGTTGTTCTCGGTCTTGTCGAAATACCAGCTTCTTCGGACGTCCACCAATCCCGGCAGGCCCTTCAGCGATTGCAGGCACTGGTCGGCCAGGCTACTGACGACCTCGGAATCCTGCCCGCTGATAATGATGTCCAACGGCGCCTTGGTTGTGGAAAGCGGTGTTGCTCCATATTCACTTACCCGGAAACTCCGCACGCCCGGAATGGTGCGCAGCGCTTTTCTCCATTTGTCTTCAATCCGCCAGATGGTCTCCTTTCGATGTTTACGATCTACCAGATGTACGGTTATTTTTGCCGATTGGGCCGTGGCGCCGCCGCCGCCGAAACTTATCTGGCCCGGCTCGGAACCGACAACCGATGAGACCATCTCCACACCCGGCTGCCGGTAGATCATATCTTCAACTTTGTCAAGCACCTTTGCAACTTCCGAAACTCTGTAGCTGGTCGGGGCGTCAAACTGGATCAGGGCAATACCGGTATCCATCGGGGGCATCAGTTCACCGCCGTTGAGCGGTGGAACTTTTTTCATGGTTACTATGAAGAATACCGCGGCAATCAGAAGTGTAACCGTTCGCCATTTAAGGGCTTTACGCAATACGGTTATATAGAATTTTGTGAGGACAGCCACCCCTTTATCGGTGTTGGCGAACAGTTTTTCTACAATGTTACGGTGTTCGTGAGGCCTTGCCAGCAAACGAGAAGCCATTAATGGGATAATCGTCAAGGCAATCAGCAGAGATGCGACAAGCGTTGAGGATATCATCATGTTCAAAGGGCGCATTGTCTGCTGGGTATAGCCGCCTGCGAACATGACCGGGACCAGCACAATAACCGTCGTCAACATACCCGCCGTGACGGGCAATGCCACTTCCGAAGCCCCATCGCGCGCAGCAATCAGTGCGTCGGGGGTTTTCATCTCACGGTAGTGCCGGTAGATATTCTCCAGCATTACTATGGAGGCGTCAACCACCAGGCCGACGGCGATGATCAGGCCGGACAGCGTCACCATGTTCAGTGTGTAGGGACTGAACCACAAGACGACAAGGCTGGTCAGGAAAGCGAGCGGGATGCTTACTGAAACGACTATTGCGGCTCGAGTATCGGCCAGGAACACAAAGATGACAATCACAGTGAGTATCACCGCCTGAATAAGACTGAGACGCATTCCGTGAACGTTCAGGTCGATTATCGGCTGCTGGTCGTCGGTGATCTCAAAGTTGATATCAGGATATTGTGCTTTGAGTTTCGACAGGAATTTCTTGAAGGTCTTTATGGCCGCCACCGTCGGTCCATTATCAGGCCGCATAACGTTTATCGCGACGGCCTCTTTGCCGTTACCGTGGTACAGACTTCGCTGCTCATGCTCATCCAGCGCGACTGCGGCAATATCTGAAATCCGCACATATCCCTGCCGGTTTTTTTTTATTGGAAGTTCTCGAATCTGCTGCAAATTGGTGAATTCACCGGTAACTTTAACAAGGTATTCTTTCTTGCTCGAATAGATTGTCCCGGCGGGCGCCGAAACATTCTGTTTCGCCAGAACGCCTAATACCTCATCCAGCGACACATTATTCGCCGCCATGCGGTCTCGATGCAGCCGCACCTTGACCTCGGGCTTATGGCTTCCAAACACATCGACGTCGGCAATACCGGGCAGCGTCAGGATGTCATCCATGATCTGATTTTCCGCCAACAGGCGAATGTCTGAGAGTGTCTTGATACTTCCTTCTTTCGGCGACATCGCCACTGTAGTCAACGGGCGGGTGGCGTTTGAGATTCGGTATATGCGGGGTTCGAGAATATCTTTCGGCAAGTCCGGGCGTATTCTGCTGAGTGCGTTTTGAACATCCTGCAGGGCTTCGCCGATTGGTTTGGAATAGTAGAACTCGGCATTTATGGAAGAAACCTCGTCGCGCGAAGTGCTGACAATTCTTTTTAAGCCCCCAAGCGTGTTGACCTCTTTTTCAATGACCTGCGTTACCTTATCGGCCATGTCACGCGCAGCGGCGCCCGGCTCAACGGTGATGACTACTACCTGCGGCGGAACGGTATTCGGGAACAAGTCGGTCGGTGTTCTAAAAAACGCAAAAAGTCCAAGTGCGACTATCACAAGCACAAGGGCAATGACCGTATAAGGATTCTTGAGCGAAAAACCGGTAAGGTTCATTGGATCACCTCCACTTTCTTACCGGCCGATAACGTTGTCCAGCCAAGAAATGTGTTTGTCACCACCTGCCTGCCCGCCTCGATTCCCTCAACTGCCGTCATATTTTCCGTAGAAGCCAATACCTCGACTTTTTGGTGTATGAGCACACCGTCTTTTACAACAAAGACATACTGGAAGTGCTTTGGGCCTTCGACCAGACATGACGCCGGCAGTATAACGGCATCTTTGATTTCATTCAGGAGCACCGAAGCCGTCAGGTACTGTCCGCATGTAAGTCCGTCTACTTGATCGCCGGAAAGAAAAACCTCCGCCCGAAGCATTCTCGTCTTGTCAAGCGAAGGGTGCATGTGTGAAAGCTCTGACTCCTGCGTTTTGCCGTTTGCAGAGAATCTCACCGTCAACCCCTCCTGTACTTTTGAAAGGTCCTGTTGAGGCACATCAAATGTAAGCTTCAACTGACGGCGGTCTTCGACGACCAGCAGCGTTTTGCCGGGTGAGGCCAGGTCGCCCGGGTCAACGAGTCTTTGCGTAACCAGCCCGTCATAAGGGCTTTTGATGGCGCAATAGCTCAACCTTGTTCCAAACTGAGCCTTCTTGCTTTCAAGGGAATCCATCAAATGCTTAAGCGCCGCCGATTTGTGTCTGGCGGCATCTGATTTGCCCTTGAATTCATTAGCCTTGTCGGCGGTTGCCTCGGCCTGGGCGCCGGGTATATCGCCTTTATCGGCCAATGTTTTGTCGCGCCCGGCTTCACGATTCCAGTATGCAACAGAATTCTCAAGAGATGTTACGGTTGCCTGGTTTGCCGCCAGTTCCGATTGAGCCCCGGCGATGTCGGCCTGCACGGATGCAATGTCGTTTTTGATCTCACGATCATCCAGCTCGATCAGCATATCGCCGGCTTTGACCCAATCGCCCTCGTCACAGAGCAGTTTATCAACGACGGCCGTCAAACGCGCCGATACATTGGCAATCTGCACGGGCGCAACCACGGCAAGATAATCTATCTTCGTAGAAAGACTGCCGAGTTCGGCGGTTATTACCCGTACAGGAATCGGACGCATACCATATTTCGGAGCGCCTGCCAGTTGGTGTTTCTTACGCTTGATCAATAACACCGAAAACAAAACAATTACCACAAGGATAATCAAAACTGCAATTCTTTTTCCCAACCACTTCATTTTTCATCTCCGACTGCAAGATGCAATTGAGCTATCGCACTGTTATAATCGCTCAAAGCATGATAATAAATGGTTTGAGCATCCAGCAGGGCCGACTGGGCATCCAGCACATCTGTAATCGAACCCTTGCCAAGCTCATATTTTTCTCGTTCTATTCTCAGGCTCTCCTTTGCCTGCTCGATGGATTTTTCCGTCGCAACGACTCTTTCATGCGATGAATTTGTGTTCAATATCGCGGTTTCCACATCAAGATCAATTTGCAGTTTAAGTTTTCGTAACTGCTCCTGCATAGAACGCAGCTTCGCCCGCGCACTGCGGGTTCGTGCGGCTATTGCACCGCCTTCGAAAATGGGGGCCTCAAGAACAAAACC
The DNA here is from genome assembly GCA_021160785.1 of Planctomycetota bacterium. Taxonomy (GTDB): domain Bacteria; phylum Planctomycetota; class Phycisphaerae; order Sedimentisphaerales; family Anaerohalosphaeraceae; genus B28-G16. The sequence goes on from JAGHBX010000257.1 coordinate 4,913, forward strand.
GACAAAGCCGACATCCTCAGTGGTGTCGGCTCCCGCCGGATGCGAGGTCGAATCGGCGGTGCTGCGCAGCCCGTAGGAAGCCTGTGCCGATACAATGGGCCAGTGTCCGGCGCGTGCGACATCCAGCCGTTTTGACTGTGCCGCCACCTGCTTTTCGGCGGAAAGATAGTCTGCTCTTTGCACATAGGCCTTGGCGATACTGTCCGACAGATTCGCACCAACCGCCGGCAACTGCAAATCACCCTTGATCTGCACTTCGGATTGGGGTTTGCGTAGCCCGATGAAGTTTACCAGGACTCTGTGCAGGATCGACATAACATTTTTTTCAGAGACGAGACGCTGGTTAATATCCGCCAATCTTACCTCGGTTCGCAGCAGGTCGACCTTTGCCGCTTTTTGGACGGACATCAGGTCATTAACTCGTTTTTCGTGTTCCTCTAATGCCTTTTTTGAGAAATCGAGAGATTCGATAATATGCCTCTGTGCAAGGATATTGTAAAAAACCTGCGATATATTAAAAACAAGCTCCCGCCTGGTTCGTGCAAGGCGGTGGCGGGCGGACTGGCTAAGCAGATCGACCGCTTTAATCTCATTTTTAATGCGCCCGGCGGTGAAAATCGGCATCCTCAAGACTATATCGTTTGAGAATATGTCATTGCCATAAACGCCGGGCTCATTAGCTCGCCGAGGCATCACCAGTCGCTGGTCATCAAGATAATGCCTGTAACCACTTTCGAACCCGATGGTCGGCCATTTTGCCGCGGAGGCAATTTTTTTCTCGGCCTTGGCTTCTGAGATGTCCCAGCCGGCGCCGATCACTTGCGGATTATTCTTCAAGGCGATTTCGATGCACTGTCCAAGGTCGAGCGGACCGTCTGTTGGCCGGCTGTGAACCTCAGGCAATGCCGATGGGACCAAAGTGATTCGGCTTCCGCCGGAACCGGCTACCGGAGCCTGTGGGCCTGCAGAACTTGTGGCGGTGCATCCTGCAACCGTTAACAATAAGACACTTGTCAAAACTGAAGTTTTTAATTTGATCATCTCTCTATCCCCGGACGGCGCCGAAAAACATCCCCACAATTGTTGACATCACAACGACTAACACGACGAATACTATAGTCTTTTTGTTTCCCATGATTTTACGTATTACCAGGATGTTGGGCAGGGACAAGGCCGGACCCGCCAGGAGCAGCGCCATCACCGGGCCTTTGTGCATCCCGAGGTTCATTAAGGCCTGCGTGATGGGAATCTCGGTCAAGGTCGCAAAATACCAGAAGGCGCCGATCACACTGGCGATCAGATTGCTCGACAGGCTGTTGTCGCCCACCCACTGGGCGACCTGTTTTTCCGGCAGCAGCATGCTCACAAACCCGACAACAAAGACACCGCCGAACAGAAGGGGAACAAGCAGCTTGGCAAAGTCCCACGTGTTGTGCATCCATTCAGCGAGTTCATCACGTTCGAACCACCGCCAGGCCATAATTACCACGGCAAGGCCGCAGAGACCGGCCAGATACCATCTGATGTGGTGGATGCGGATGACCCAGGTATCCTGTTCCTGCATGTCGGCGATCTCGCTCTTGTTGAGCATGATCTTGTCGCCGAGTTTGTCGTCGCCAAGGTCCTCTTCGAGCTGGAATCGAATGGCGTCCTTGGTGTCATGGATGACCACGGCCTTGAACTGGCGTCCGTCGGTTGTCTTTACGACGACGTTGCCGGGATTGTACCAGTCGCTGAATACCAGGAATAATATCATGCAGGCAAGATACAGGGCCGTTTGACCGATGTGGCGACGGGGTTTTTCAGGCTCGGGCATCTGCATCGCCGCCTTTGCCTTTGCCTTCTCACCTCTGCGGAAAATCAGAGCCATCAGCAGGCCTATAACCACCGAGAAGACCACGGCGCCGATGAATCTGCCTGCTCCAATGTCGAAGCCCAAAACACGTGCGCTGAGGAAAATAGCGAGGACGTTTATGCCCGGCCCGGAGTACAAGAAGGCGGTTGCAGGCCCTAAACCGGCCCCAAGGCTGTAAATACCGGCGAACATAGGCAGCACACTGCATGAGCATACCGCCAGAACACAGCCTGAGACCGACGCCACAGCGTAGGCCAGCGGCTTATTTGCGTTCGGACCGAGATACCGCGTCACCGAATCTTTGGACAGGAAAGTGATTATCGCCCCGGCGATAAACAATGCAGGCACAACGCACGCCAGAGTATGATTGCGGGCATACCACTGAAGCAGCCGAAACGCCTCTTGTATCGCCGACTGTGTCTTAGGGTTACCCAAAGGCAGAAAATACGCGATGAGGAAAACACCCGCCATCGCCGCAAATATCTTCAATTCCCGCTTCATCTGTCTTTTCCTTCTAAAATCTGTGTCTATGTGGCCATTTACTCACGTATTACTGCAAAATAAAATGCGCAATCGGCAGATGCTTTTTGCACCGACGGCGCTTGCTACAAAGTATTGAGAAGTCTTTCGTTTTCCTTCGCCTGCTGCCTCAGAACGCCCGTTATGCACGAAATGAACTCAAGAATACACGGCGTCTTGAGTTTGTAGAGGACCTTCAGGCCTTCCTTGCGACAGGTTAAAACGCCGGCTCGGACCATCACTGAAAGATGCCGGGAAACATTCGACCTTTCAGAGCCAATATGCTCGGCAATATCGCAAACGCATTGCTCACCATCCTTCAGGAAATCCACGATTGCAATTCGCAATGGATGGCCCACGGCCTTGACCACTTCGGCCTGCCTGTCAAACAGTAGTTGTTTTTTCGTATCCATCATGCCTGACTCGCTCCAAAATAAGATCACATGCTTATATACTCATATAGTAACATAGTGTTCGCTGCCTGTCAAGGTTTTTTCCATTTTTTTTGGTGAAAGGCGGGGCACTTGGTATGCAGAAAATGGGTTCGTTTCGCATTTTTGATCTTCCACAGGTCCGCCGCAGCTGAAATTGGGTTCGTTTTGCGTTTTTGGGCTGTGGGCCGGTCGGTTTGGGTCTGAAATTGGGTTCGTTTCGTATAATCGAGGTGGCCGCGGGTGTGAATTGGGTTTGTTTCGCGAAATGTAGGCACGAGGCACCAGGCACGAGAGGGGGAATCCAGATTTTGAAATTCCTGTCTCGAAACATGATGTGACGGTTGGATAGGCACGGTTTGTTACTCCCCCTGTTTTCGGTGTTGCTTTGTCCCCTATAATGCACCACATTATACCACAGATAGGCCGAAAAAGCAAGTATTTAGCGGTTCTTTTGTCCAAGTGCTGCGTTACATGCCCGGTCTCTGTGTAGTGCTTCAGTTGGAATTGGACATTTCCTGAATTTGAATTAGTATGTTGTTCAAAGAAAGGAAGTGAACATGTCAAACAAACGCAAAAAGTACTCGGCCCAGGAAAAAGTCAGGCTTCTTCGCCTGCATCTGATCGAAAAAGAGCCGGTTTCGGACATCTGCGATCGTCAAGGGCTCAACCCCAACGTGTTTTACCGATGGCAGAAGGTGTTTTTCGAAAACGGTGCGGCGGCTTTCGATCAGCCTGCCAACGAACGCAAAGACAAGCGTTTCAGGAGGCTCGAAGATCGGAACGCCCGGTTGGAGGCGAAGTTGGCTAACAAGGATGAGGTCATCGCCGAGATCATGGCGTCGCATATCGCGCTAAAAAAAAATCTTGGGGAAATTTGAAAACTTCCTGGGTCGAACCTGACATTCGTGACGAGGTAATCGATTACGTGCGATATTTTTCCGACAAAACCGAGGTTGCAGCTACCGACTTCATCATGCGAATTGGCATTGCTCGCAGCAAGTATTACGACTGGAAAGAGCGTTACGGCAAGGTCAACGAACACAACGGCCTGGTCCCTCGCGATTTCTGGCTGACTGACTTTG
>JAGHBX010000388.1 GCA_021160785.1 Planctomycetota bacterium
CCTACAACCAAGCCGGGCACTTATGATGTATTCATCTCGGCAGGCTCGCGCGACGGCACACCAACGATCGCTCTGCCGCTTAAGGATGGTGACGGCCAACGACGTTATCGTATTGGTAAGATTACTATCAAATAAAGAGAAATGATTTGTTTCAAATAATAGTTTTACAAATGTTTTAGTGCTGTTATATTAGTCATAAGAATTTATTTAGAGTGTCGTCCACGCCCAGGTTGTGGAACAGATCAGTGACACCCAGGTTTTCGGCGACCCAGATGAGGCGATAGAGGGTGGGGATGTCCTGGAAATACTGGTAGCCGGTAACCTTCGGGTTACCGGCTACCATAAGTACTGGCGAAAAATCTACAATCATGTTTTGACAGACATGGAAATTTCCGGTGGACAGACCGCAGGATCACCGAGGTACACTTAGGCAGAAATCAAAGGAGAACAAGTAGAATGGTTTCGAGCATCAGACGGAGAGATTTCTTGAAGTTGACCGGGGCCGGTGTAGCCGGATTACTGGGCAGTTTTCCGGAGCAAGCCTTTGCGTTCGGGGGCGAAAAGCCGAATATTATATTTATCATGGCCGATGATCTGGGATACGCCGATCTTGGGTGCTACGGACAGAAGTTTATCAAGACACCACATGTGGACCGGATGGCAACCGAGGGGCTAAAGTTTACACAGTGCTACGCAGGTGCCGTCGTCTGCGCCCCAAGCAGAAGTGTCCTAATGACCGGACAGCACACAGGTCACACACGCATCCGCGGTAACAAGGGAGTCAACACGCCGCCTCATGATGGTCAAAATGGTCGTATCCCCCTGCGGCCGGAAGATTTCACGGTAGCAAAGCTCCTCCAAAACGCAGGCTACCGAACAGCCATCACAGGCAAGTGGGGTCTGGGCGAACCCGGCTCCACCGGTCTTCCCAATGACCATGGATTTGACGAATGGCTCGGGTACCTCAACCAGGACCACGCACCGGACTATTACACCGACTTTCTCTGGCACAACAAAGAAAAGCAAACCATTCCCGAAAACGCAGGTAAGAAGCGTCGCGTCTACTCGCATGATTTACTCACCGAGTTCGCGCTCGACTTCATCGGCAAGAACAAAACCCGTCCCTTCTTTCTCTATGTTCCCTACTGCATCCCCCACGCCGAACTCGAGGTTCCGCACCTGGAGTCCTACGCCGACAAGAACTGGCCCGAGGATGCGAAAATCTTCGCCGCCATGATCACAAGGATGGACCGGGATGTCGGGCGGATTCTGGATTTGGTCGACAAACTGGGTATAGCAAAAAAGACAATCGTTTTTTTCTGTTCAGATAATGGATCAGCCAAGGGCTGGCAGGGTATTTTTGACAGTTGTGGTCCACTGCGTGAGAAAAAAGGGAGCGTTTACGAAGGTGGCATCCGTACGCCCATGGTGGTGCGCTGCCCCGGTAAGGTCCCCGCAAACGAGACCAGCCAGGCAGTTTGGTACTTTGCCGACTTCCTGCCGACGGCAGCTCAACTCGGCGGAATCCGACCACCCGCCAACATTGACGGCATCAGTGTTGCAGAAGTTCTTTATGCAGCCAAACCACCCAAAGAACTGGCGACGAAACTGAGCAACCGTTTTCTCTACTGGGAGGACATCGGCAAGAAGGAGTTTAGCCAAGCCGTACGCTACGGCGACTACAAGGCCGTGCGCCCCCCCCAGGGCAAACCTCTGGAACTCTACAACCTGAAAAACGACATTGGTGAAACAACAGATATTGCCGCCAGGCATCCCGAGGTCGTTGCAAAGATCGAAAAATATCTCGAGACCTGTCGCACAGACTCCATCCACTGGCCCTTACCAGATTCAAGAGGCTGAGATGTAAGTCAAGAGAAGAAAGGGCAAAACAATCCCTAAAAAAGAAAACCTTTCATTGTGATTCGGAATGATGAAAAAAAACTTGATTCAAATGCCGAATATAAATAATTTCTGGAGCAATGCAGGTAATTTAATCGAGACAACTATGAGAAAAAATATTTCAGTGATGGCGGTGCAATGAAGCCCGAAGCCCGCTGGTTTCGTGAAATGTGGTTGTACTATTGTCGTAACCTGCATGTTTGGAGCACCGAGCCAATCGAGTGGCGAGGGAGTTGCCACCGTTCGATACCGGAAGCGATGTCCAAGGGTCTGGCGGCCCGATGGTATCCCGATATCACCGAGGCGGCTCGATGGAAACGTTACTCCCAACTGGTGTTCGGCGATTTCTGGGAGCATAAGGACTTTCCGCAGAACGATACGGGCTATATGTTTACAATGCTTACTCCTTTGATCTGCGGGGGTGACCAATGGAAAGGGGATGATCGGATCTATATGCACCCCGACATGCAGCGAATATGGGAGCGACTTTTAGCGGAAGTCACTCCTGACGGGGCGATCAATCCATACGGTCCAAACGGCGGCTGGAACAGCTCTTCGCTCAAACGTCTGTATATGCTCGAGCGCATCGCCGCAAAGACCGGCGACGGTCGATATCGTTTTGCGGCAGGGAAAATCATGAACTATCTGCGTTATCAGGCGGGCGACTCGGAGGCGGATTCATACCGGATTTCTGCTGAGTACACGGCTTTGGCGTGGCTGTTTGCTGATGACAGTGTAAAGCCTGTTCGCCCGAGTTCGGAATCTCTGTGGAACGAGCGAGTGGAGGCTGCGCGGGTTCCCCATACGGATAAGGAACTCACCGAGCGGCTGCTCGGAAATGCCGATCCTGATCCGCTCAAGGGGCATATCTGTTGCTCCTATTATCTGACCGGTAAGGTTTGGCCTGACAAACTGGTTTTGCGGAGCGGCTGGGAACCCGGAGATTTCTTCTGCCTTGTCGAGCTCCATCCCACAAGTTTCCCCGCTAATCCCGGTGGAATCATGGGAATGAATCGCTACGGTGCGCCTTTCACCCAGATTGTCACCAGCAAGGGCAGCTCCGAAGAAAACCGACTTCTCATTCAGGACATCGACGGTACCGCGACAAAACGATATCACCCTGACAAAATGAGAATCAATGAAGACTGGAAGCGTGGGGAAATGCCCGATATCCGTTCGCAAGTTACGTACTTTAAGGACACCCCCCAAGCCACCTTTGCCAAAGTAAAAGTCGAAAATCCCGACGGACTGCCCGTTGTCTATGAACGGGAATTCATCTTCGTCAAAAACCGGTTCCTGGCGACACGTGAAATCGTCACCTTTGAGGAATCTTTCCACGCACGCGTTGCACCGCTGTGGAACACCCATAACATCGGCCCGCAGATCGGCAACCACTGGGCTAACACCTTCATCAGTACACCCGTAGGCAACAACGGAAGAAAAAGCATGAAAACTCCCCCTGTGGATCTTCTTGTATGGTTCGCACCGCAAAAAGACTGTCGCCTACAGGTGGTTGACCGGATGACATTCGATATGCGCACCGCCGACTGTCCCTCGCAATTGAGGTACACATGGGAAGGGAATCCGCAAAAAGGCGAGCAGCGAGTCTTCACACAGGTATACTATCCCCACGCTCCGTATCGCTTCCGAACCACTAATAATAATCCCGGCGGTGTACGGGAAAAGATCGATAATCCAATCCAATCCACTGCCCATGCCTCATGCATTACCGTCCTTCGCGACGACGTCGAAGCCACTGTCCTGCGTCTCGAATTCGAACCCGGGCTAATCGAACATGTTGTATTCAATCCCGGCAAAAAACGCTTGAACGTTGAGTCGATAGAAACTCAAAAGGCTTACAAATATCAAAAAGCCCAAAAAAATAATTCAGTCGGTGTCAAATAAATTAACACCACATTGTTTTTTTGCTGAATTTGCTAAAAATGCCCTCGAGTAAAGTGTTTGAGTAGGATTGCCAGATATTTCAATACAGAGACGGGAATGACTCCGCTTGAATATCGTAAGTCTAACG